>JAUXBI010000207.1 GCA_030619435.1 Syntrophaceae bacterium | reverse complement strand
TGTCCAGTCCGGATATCACATTTTCAAGTCCCCTGTGTTCAAATACTATGCTGGCCTTTCCCTGTCTCAGCTGTTTCAGGATAATCCGCAGTTCTCCGGGAATATCCTTGAGAAGTTGAACAAGATCCCCTCCAGATTCAAGAAAATCACCGACTACCCGTTTCGGAGAAAGGCGCTCCAGCTTGATCCGTTTGATGAAGGGCGCGGCCCTTTCGGTCATGTCAAAATTGGGATCCAGTACCAGGCCCAGTCCCTCTACCTGAGCCATTGCCTTAATCATAAGAAAAATATCTGCCGGGAGTCGCAATCCATGAGTTGTAATTAATTCGAGCAGTTTTTGAAGAATGTCTCCTATATGGAGTTCCTTAAGAGGTTTGTACAAATACGACTCAACAAAATCGCTTATATCCCTTTCAAGGATACGGCGGTCAGGTTCTACGTCCCATTCCACGACCTTCAGTATGGCATCCGCAACTTTGGACTCATCCCGCCTGACATAACCATACACAATATCCGCGAAATGCTCCCTTGCGTATCGGTCAACACGCCCCATCATCCCGAAATCAAGATAACAGATAACATTATCCGGCATGATAAAGACATTACCCGGATGAGGATCAGCGTGAAAAAATCCGTGCTTAAACACCTGCTCAAGTATCAGATCCGCTCCACGGGAAGCTATGATACTTCTGTCAAGACCCTCATTGTCCAACCTGTCAATCTCAGATGCCTTTATGGCATCTATGAACTCCATGGTAAGGACTTGCTTCGTTGTTGTCTCCATGAAGATACGCGGGACATAAACCGATGAATTCCCAATAAACTGCCTGGCAAATCTCTCCGCGTTTGAGGCTTCGATTGTATAGTCTATCTCTTTTTCAAGTGAACGGGCGAATTCTTCGACTATCCTTGTGGGCCGGTGTATTTCCCATTCCTCGATATGTCTCTCAATCAGGGTCGCCAGGTGGAGCAATATCTCTAAATCCACCTCGATAGTCATGCGTATACCGGGGCGCTGTACCTTGACGATGACATCTTCTCCATCTTTAAGCTGTGCCCGATGTACCTGGCCAATAGAGGCTGCCGCCAGAGGGGTCTCTTCAAATTTTTGAAATATCTCATCTATCGAAGATATTAATTCGGTCTCGATGATTTCTCTGACCTGGGGAAAGGGGAATGGGGGCACACTGTCCTGAAGCTTTGATAACTCCTCTATGAATTCTACAGGGATAAGGTCAGGGCGGGAAGAGAGTATCTGCCCCATCTTCACAAAGGTGGGACCCAGTTCCTCAAGGGCCATCCGCAGGCGTTCAGATCTCGTAAGTTTTTCAACGCGCTCACGTCGTTTTCTCGAAATCATCTGCATGCCGATCTCGAGATATTGCCCCACATGAAGCCGGTCAACCAGATCACCAAATCCATATTTAAACAGGACAGTGATGATCTGACGGTATCGGTTCATATGTCGGTATGTCCGGGAAACGATGCCGATCTTTCTTATAAGCATTGCTTATGCCTTGGTTTTCCGGGATTTCTCCATTTTTTCGATCTTGCTTTTAAGCGCCGCGAATTCTTTCCTTGTCGGAATGTTTAATTTTTCTATTGTGTCGGCAACAGCCTTTTCCACCTTTTTCGTCAACTCTTTTTTAAACTCTTTTGACTTCTCCGTGAATTCTTTAATGGTCTCTTTGCCCTCTTTTTTCGTCAACTCGCCTTTCTTTATCAGTTCATCGACCATTTTTTCTGCTTTTTCCTTTGTCAAGACCGCCAGACCTATACCTGCCAGCATGCTCTTTTTAAAAAAATCCATCTTTCTTGCCTCCTTATCAAAATAAGTTTTAAGTTTGAAAACATCTTCAACAGTCTGATCTTTCGGTAACATTCAACCCCTGTAACATTAAGGCTTGATTAAATCACAATCCCGTTCCCAGTCATGTTTATATTACAAACCGAATAGAAGGAGATGGTGATGGAAAAATCATTATAACACTTTGATATGATCTAACAATAGGAAAAGATAATCTTCAATGAGATAGTTTGGTCGAAGGGGACAAGTGAAAATTTCTCTGACAGAGTGGTAAAACAAAAAACACCGCAGGCACAACTATACCCGCGGTGAGGAGATTCCGGCCTTGCTGAAGCAGCCGGGAAAATCGCGGCTGTCCGCAGCAGGAGAGTGCCTTGGAGCAGCTTACCGGTTAAAATTCACTGTCTTTTTGTCGCAAGGCGACCACGCCAGTCCTTGCGATCTTATCAATGCCGAAGGGTATGAGGAGATTGATGATTGTCCCCATATCTTCCCTGCTTCCCGCAGCCTGGATAATGCAGTAATCATTACGCATGGAAATAATCTTACAGTCGAACATGCCGACACACTGTATTACCTCCGACCTGTTTTTCTGATCCAGATCGATTCCTATAAGTATCATTTCCCTCTGCGCCGATTGACCCGGGACCAGCTCGGTGACATCCAGGACATCGACCAGCCGACTCAACTGCTTTTTCACCTTGTCGATAAAATCCGAATCCGCGTTGGTGATTGACGTTATTCTTGAAACTTCGGGGGAAATCGTCTCCGCCACACAGAGGCTCTCTATATTATAGCCAAGCCTTCCGAATACACCGGTAACCCTGGATAATACACCTGGTTTGTTATTAACCAGTATCGCGATTATACGTTCTCTCATCTCCATTTTTACTATCCTCTCGTATCAATATTCAGTTCTTCAAAAAATTTGACAGAACCAATAGAATTCCCAATATCCAAAATCAATAATTGCGCCAGAAGGTGTAATTTTCTACCCCCGGCAACCTATCCCTGTCTTCCACCTATCATATCTATGTTCGATCCGCCCGGCGGTATGATAGGAAAGACGTAAGTATCGGGATCAACGAGCACCTCCAACAGAAAGGGCCCGTCAGCGGCACACAATTTTTCTATGCCTGCCCCGGAATCCTCAACGGGGATCCTGTCGGCCTGGATGCCGAAGCCCCTGGCTACAGCAACTATATCAACCTTGTCGCCCAGTTCTATATCAGTGAAGCGGGCGCCATAGAACAGGTCCTGCATCTGGCGTATCATACCGAGATGACCGTTGTTAAAGACCACTATCTTGACAGGCAGATTGTAATAACTTATCGTCGCAAGCTCTTGTATGTTCATGAAGAACCCACCGTCTCCCGAAAAGACAACCACCCCGTGGTCCGGCATTCCGATTTTCACACCCATCGCCGCCGGGAGACCAAACCCCATCGTACCTAATCCGCCAGGTGTAATCATGCCACGGGGAGTCTTTGTTTCCCAGGATCGAACCGTCCATATCTGGTTCAGTCCCACATCCGTAATAGCTATGGTTTCTTCCGGCATAGCCGTTTGCACATCCCTGATAAAGGCGCCTGCCGGTC
>JAUXBI010000055.1 GCA_030619435.1 Syntrophaceae bacterium | reverse complement strand
GGTTGGGTTGAGGTACGAAACCCAACAAAAGCCTGGAGAAGAACAAAACATCTTGACATCCAGCGGTGCTGGAGGAGTATTATTGAAATATGGAGGCATCACAGAGAAAAAAAGACACACTTTCCGTGCGCATGGAGGAGGTGGGTGTAAAGGAGGAAGACCTTCGCGAGACCTTTGTCAGGGCATCCGGTCCGGGGGGGCAGAAGGTGAACAAAACGTCCTCATGTGTGTTTCTCATGCATATTCCGACCGGACTTTCAGTAAAGTGCCAGCAGGAGCGCTCCCGGGAACTGAACCGGTTTCTTGCAAGGCGCATACTGCTTGACAGAATAGAGCGAATCAAGAAGGGAAAAGCAAGTTTGCAGCGTCAGAGGATTGAAAAGATAAGACGACAGAAAAAAAGGCGGTCAAAGAAGGCAAAGGAAAAAGTACTCAGACTGAAACACATCCAGTCTGAGAAAAAGGCTCTGCGCTCGAAGGTTATAGAAGTATAAAGGGGAGGAAACACTTTTTCTTCGTTCCTCCCCCTTTTCGATAAGGACTGATTAAATATTATACGCCTATGAACTTGAGCAACGGGTTCGCGTAGATTATAACCAGTGCTATTACCAGTGCGTAGATTGCAATGGATTCTATCATCGCCAAACCGACCAGCATGGTAAGCATAATTTTACCATGAGCGTCAGGGTTTCTGCCAACTGCACCCAGCGCGCCGCTCGTTGCCTGACCCATTCCCAAACCGGGACCAAGCGTGCCTAATCCCATAACAATAGCGGCACCGATAATACTGTACACGACCATCATGGCTTTGTTGTTTATGATGGTGTCAGGTGAAGCTTCAGCCGCGACCGCAATAGCGGCAGTTATGAGTAGAAGTCCCGCGCTGATCATGAAAATGGTAATACCTTTTAAAGATTTTCTCATACTAAAATACCCCCGATGTAGTGTTTGCCTGTTTCCCCATGATATGATCCTGCTCCAGACTTTTTCTATCCGCCGGAATAAGATTAGCACAAGAAAAACAGCTCGCTCTATCTAACTGTGGATGCAACAGTTGTCAAGAAATATTTGTCATAAAATGTCCGCGTGTGGTATCCTCCTGCCCGCTGGATGAAAACTGGAAGGCGGTGAATTTTATGTCCGTACTTATAAACGTAGAAAAAAAAGTCGCAGAGCAGGTACAGGGGAATATCCCCCTTGATAAAAGGCCCTTTGACGTCATCGGGAAAAGAGTTGGGATAAGTGGGAAAGATGTCATCGATGTTCTGAAAAAGTTAAAAAAAAGGGGGATCATGCGCAGATTTGGCGCGGTGCTGAGACACCGCAGTGCTGGTTTCTCCGAGAATGCCATGGTTGTCTGGGCCGTTCCGGAAGAGAGATGCGAAGAGACAGGATTCCTCCTGGCCTCTTACAAGGAAATAACCCATTGTTACGAAAGGACGTCTCCCCTTGAGGGCGTATATAACCTCTTCACTATGATACATCTGGCCGGGGGAGATCCGGAAGAAAACGCCGGGAAAGACATGATGGAGGAATTTACGGCAGGTGTCTCCTCAGCCATCGGCATCGAGAAATACAAAATCCTCAGAAGCCTCGAGGAATTCAAAAAGAACAGTATGGAGTATTTTTAGATGAATATATCCAAAGCACTTTTTCAGGAGGCGCAAAGGTACATTCCGGGTGGTGTCAACAGTCCCGTGCGCGCCTGCGGGTCGGTCGGGCACGATCCGGTATTTATAAACAGGGCTTCAGGCTCGAAGGTGTACGATGTTGATGGGAAGGAATATATAGACTACATCGGCTCATGGGGGCCGATGATCCTCGGTCACGCCTCCCCTGCAGTGGTGGACGCGATAAGGCAGGCCGCGGAGAGGGGCACAAGTTATGGCGCGCCGACGGAGATGGAGATCGAGATGGCAAGACTGATTGTCGATGCAATCCCGTCGATCGATATGGTGCGGATGGTCAGTTCCGGGACCGAGGCCGCGATGAGTGCGATCAGGCTTGCCCGTGGATACACAAAGAGAAACAGGATCATAAAGTTCGAGGGGTGTTATCACGGCCATGCCGATTCGCTTCTGGTAAAAGCGGGATCAGGTGTCGCGACACTGGGCATACCCGGCAGTCCAGGCGTGCCTGAAGAACTCGCGAAATTAACGGTTACTGTTCCCTATAACGATATCGAAGCAGTAAAATCCGCGGTAGACCGTTATGGTGATGAAATCGCATGTGTCATCGTTGAGCCGGTTGCCGGAAACATGGGCGTTGTTCCACCGGCCCACGGGTTTCTCGAAGGGTTGCGTGAGATTACCGCCGAGAGAGACATCCTCCTGATATTTGATGAGGTGATCACCGGTTTCAGGTTGACATATGGCGGTTTTCAGAATATTGCCGGCATCAAGCCCGATTTGACGTGTCTCGGAAAGATTATCGGAGGCGGTCTTCCTGTTGGTGCGTTCGGCGGCAGGAGGGATATAATGGGGAAACTGGCGCCGATAGGGCCGGTTTATCAGGCCGGTACGCTTTCAGGGAATCCACTGGCCATGGCGGCGGGCATCGCGACCCTCAACTGCCTGCAAAAACCCGGTGTGTACGACGTGCTTGAGGAGAAAACCGCGCGTCTGTGCGCCGGAATCGAGAAAACGTTTCAAGAAAAGGAGATTTCGCACCGGATAAACCGTGTGGGCTCCATGTTCACCCTCTTTTTCACCACTGAAGACGTTATCGATTTTGCCTCGGCCGCGAAGAGCGACACGGAGGTCTTCTCACGTCATTTCGGAAAGATGCTGGCGGGGGGAGTAATGATTGCCCCTTCACAATTCGAGGCCTCTTTTGTTTCCCTCGCGCATACCGATGAAGATATCGACACGACACTCGCGGTATTAGAATAAAGGAAAAGAGAAAAATTATGCCCTGAACAGTTTCAGGCGTGATTTATTAAAATTAAACATCCAAACTTCAACAGTGTAATCGAGGTGCTTCCAATTAAACATCCAAAATTAAGCATTCAAAATCTTATTTTGGTTACCGGCGCGGCCGGCTTCATAGGGTTTCATCTATGCAGGCGTCTCCTCGATGATGGTTACAGCGTTGTCGGCCTTGACAATCTTAACAGCTACTATGATGTGCGGTTGAAAGAGGCGCGTCTTGATATCCTGAAGTCGTTTGACAAATTTCATTTTGTTCGCCTTGACCTGTCCGACCGGGAAGGGATGGAGAAGCTCTTTGCCGATCACGGGTTTGACAGAGTCATTCATCTGGCCGCCCAGGCGGGTGTGCGCTACAGTCTTGAAAATCCGCACGTGTATGTGGAAAGCAACCTTGTCGGCTTCATAAATATTCTCGAAGGTTGCCGCCATGCAAAAGTCCCGCACCTTGTATTCGCCTCGTCCAGTTCCGTCTACGGCGCGAACACTGCGATGCCCTTTTCAGTGCACCACAATGTCGATCATCCGGTAAGCCTCTACGCCGCCACGAAAAAAGCGAACGAACTCATGGCGCACTCCTACGCGGCCCTCTACAAAATTCCATGCACCGGCCTGCGGTTTTTTACGGTATACGGTCCCTGGGGAAGACCCGACATGGCGCTCTTTCTCTTTACAGACGCCATTCTTAACAAGAAACCGATAGACGTCTATAATCACGGCAAGATGAAGAGAGACTTCACCTACATCGACGATATAATAGAAGGCATTGTCAGGGTGATGGGCCGGATTCCTGTGCCGGACGCGGACTGGAGCGGTGACCGGCCGGACCCCGGAACGAGCTTTGCGCCATACAGGATATACAACATCGGAAACAACAACCCCGTTGAACTTATGAAATTCATAGAGACCCTTGAAGACGCCCTCGGCATGAAGGCTGAAAAGAACATGCTTCCCCTCCAGCCGGGAGATGTCCCCGCAACCTTCGCCGACATAGACGACCTGGTGGATGACACAGGATTCAAACCCTCAACGCCGATAGAAGAGGGAATAAAAAAATTCATAGAATGGTATATTAAAAGGATAAGAATATGAAAAAAGCTTTTATCACCGGCATCACCGGACAGGATGGATCATACCTTGCCGAGTTTCTTCTGGACAAGGGGTACGAAGTGCATGGTCTTATCAGGAGATCGAGCACCTTCAACACTGGCCGCATCGATCACCTCTACAAGGACCTGCATGATCCAGAGGCGCGGATGTACCTGCATTACGGCGATCTCTCCGTATCCGCCCACCTGACCAATCTCCTGTCTGACATTAAACCCGACGAAGTATATCACCTCGGCGCCCAGAGTCACGTGCGTGTAAGCTTCGATACCCCCGAATATACTGGCGACATTACTGGACTGGGGACAATCAGACTCCTCGAAGCAATCAGAAAAACCGGCATCGGCGCAAAATTCTATCAGGCCTCGTCCAGCGAGATGTTCGGGGCGGCTCCCCCTCCACAGAGCGAACTCACACCGTTTCAGCCCCGAAGCCCCTACGCCGCCGCCAAAGTATATTCCTATTACGTGGTGAAAAACTATCGCGACGCCTACAACATATTCGCCTGCAACGGTATCCTCTTCAATCACGAATCTCCGCGTCGTGGTGAGACATTTGTCACAAGAAAAATCACCCGCGCGGTTGCCAGAATCAAACTGGGGCTGCAGGACAAACTCTACCTGGGCAATCTGGACGCAAAGAGAGATTGGGGCTTTGCCGGTGATTACGTGGAAGCCATGTGGATGATGCTGCAGCAAGACAAGCCGGACGATTTTGTCATAGCCACCGGAGAAACACACTCCGTCCGTGAATTCGTGGAGCGAGCCTTCGAAAAACTCGATCTCAATTATCGTGACCACGTGGAGATAGATGAACGCTACTTCAGACCGACCGAAGTTGACGTACTCCTCGGCGACTCCACTAAGGCGCAGAAAACCCTCGGATGGAAGCCCACAACCACCTTCGACCAGCTCATCAACATGATGATCAAAACCGATCTCGAATTAGCCGAAAAGGAAAAGATCCTGAACGACGCCGGTTATTAAAAAAAGCAAAAGGAGTGCCCTCTTACACATATGATACTCTCATCTAATACAATTTACATCGCCGGCCACCGCGGTATGGTGGGTTCCGCCATTAAGAGAAGGCTTGAGGCGAAGGGCTGCAAAAATCTCATTTGCCGGTCTCACGAGGAGCTTGACCTCACGAGGCAGCAGGATGTCGAAGACTTCTTTGAAAAGGAACAGCCCCAATACGTTTTTCTGTGCGCGGCAAAGGTTGGGGGCATATTAGCCAACAGCACATATAAGGCTCAGTTTATCTATGAGAACATAATGATAGCGGCCAACGTTATCCATGCCTCCCGTGCGTATGGGGTCAAAAAACTCCTTAACCTCGGCTCCTCCTGCATTTATCCAAGAGGCGCCCCGCAGCCCCTGAAGGAAGAATATCTCCTGACATCGGAACTGGAACCGACGAACGAACCCTATGCCATAGCGAAGATAGCCGCGATAAAACTGTGCCGGTATTACAACGAGCAGTACGGGACGAATTTCATGTCCATTATGCCCACAAACCTTTACGGTTCGGAAGACAACTTCGACTTTGAGACCTCGCATGTCCTGCCCGCTCTGATACGTAGATTCCACCTGGCCGGGCTTCTTTTCCGGAAAGATTACAGTGCCATCGCGCGCGACCTTGAGAGATTCGGGAACAATCTGCCGGCGGATTCACCCAATGACCCGGAGCTGATCACAAAGCACCTCGCAGGATTTGGTATCCACCCTGACAAAGTCACCCTGTGGGGAACCGGAGCGCCGCAGAGAGAATTTCTCTACGCGGATGATCTGGCCGACGCAGCCGTTCTTCTCATGGAAAATTATGACGCGGAAGACACAGGCGAATTCATCAATATCGGCTCCGGTAAAGACATAACCATAAAGGAACTCGCGAAAATGATATCGCGGATTACAGCCTATAAAGGCCGGGTGGAATGGGACGACACAAAGCCCGACGGAACCCCGCGCAAGCTCCTCGACATCTCCAGAATTCAAAACAAAGGCTGGAAAGCAAAAACTTCTCTTGAGAAAGGCATAGAAAAGACATATAAATGGTACCTTAATTATGAATAATCGTATCTTAGTTACCGGCGGGGCCGGGTTTCTTGGTTCGCATCTCTGTGACCGGCTGGTCGCGGAGGGTCATGACGTTTTATGCTTGGACAATTTCTTCACCGGCGGGAAACAGAACGTAGCTCATCTTCTCGGGAAGCCCAACTTCGAACTGATACGCCACGATCTGGTGGAGCCAATCTTCCTCGAAGTAGACCAGATATACAATCTGGCCTGTCCCGCCTCGCCCATTCATTACCAGTACAACCCGGTGAAGACCGTCAAGACCTGCGTCATGGGTGCCATCCACATGCTTGGGCTGGCAAAAAGAGTAAACGCCAGGATCCTTCAGGCCTCCACCAGTGAGATCTACGGAGACCCGACCGTTCACCCTCAAACCGAAAACTACTGGGGCAACGTCAATACCATCGGCATAAGATCTTGTTATGACGAAGGTAAGCGTTGCGCAGAAACTCTCTTCTTCGACTACCATCGGCAAAACAAAGTTGACATCAGAGTCGTCAGAATATTCAATACCTACGGGCCGAGAATGCACCCAGACGACGGACGGGTCGTTAGCAACTTCATCGTTCAGGCCCTGAACAATCGGGACATTACCATCTTTGGCAACGGAACCCAGACGCGATCCTTCTGCTACGTCGACGACCTGATAGAGGGAATGATCCGGATGATGAAAGGCCCCAATGACTTTATCGGTCCTGTGAACCTGGGAAACCCCGGGGAATTCAGCATGCTCGAGCTAGCCGAAAAAATCATAGACCTGACACATTCACAGTCAAAAATTGTGTACGGCCCCCTCCCGCCGGACGACCCCATGCAGCGCCAGCCCGACATCACACTGGCCAAAGAGAAACTCAAATGGGAGCCTGAGATAGACTTGGAAGAAGGCCTGAAAAAAACAATAGCTTACTTTAAAAATTAGTGTCAAGGAGTGTGACCATCTGAATTTTATGAAGATATCAATAGTCACACCCTCCCTGAATCAGGGAGAATTCATAGAACGGACCATCCGGAGCGTCCTGAGCCAGGATGGGGATTTTGAGCTGGACTATATCATCGTTGACGGAGGGTCCACCGACGGTACTCTGGGTATTATCAGAAAGTACGAAGACAGGCTCACGTTGATCTCCGGAAAAGACCGTGGGCAATCCGACGCCATAAACAAGGGATTCGGCACGGCATCAGGGGACATTCTGGCATGGCTGAACTCGGATGATACCTATGAGCCCGGCGCGCTGTCGGAAGTAGCTGAAAGATACAGAAAACATGAATTTGAATGGTGTTTCGGCAACTGCCGGAACATTGATGAGAACGATCACGAGATACGCAAGCTGATAACGCGATATAAGATGTTTGAGAGCAGGCGCTATTCGCTAAGACGCCTGTTATCAAAGGATTTTGTCTCGCAGCCTGCTGTGTTTTTTACAAAAAGGGTATTTCAGGAAGTGGGACCGCTCGATCTCGATCTTGAATACACCATGGATTATGATTACTGGCTGAGGATCGGCAAGAGATATTCCCCCCTTTATATAGACAGGTTCCTGGCCAACTTCAGGTGGCACGGGGAATCAAAGAACAGCAGAAACTACAGTAAGTCCGCCTATGAGGCGTACCTTGTCGCGAAGAAGCACGCCACGTCTGGGGATAGATATCCGATACTGAGAAATTATGTGCACTACAGAACTTTGAGCATATTGTACAGATTCCTGTGAGTATAGGAATATAATGGGCGATTATTATGCGATTAATCGAATGGGGAATAGATGCAGATAATTATCCTAGAAGTCACTAAAGGGTCTGATTGCCCAATTCGGGTTTTTCGATGTTATCCCACCAGAAGCTGACAACCAAAGATATTATTTTTCCCTTGACATATTATCATATTATGTTATGAGTAGAAGAACTACTCATAAAGGGAAAGATATTGGACAATTTATTTTCAGGCTTAATATCTTCAAAGACCAGAATTAAATTACTGATCCGCTTCTTCCTCAATCCCGAAGCGAAAGCCTATCTCCGTGAGCTTGCAAAGGAATTCAACGTATCTACCAATTCTGTACGTGAAGAACTCAATCAATTAACCAAAACCGCAATGCTCAAGACAGAAAAGAATGGCCGTAAGGTATTTTATACGGCCAACACAAAACATCCCCTCTTTCCCGAACTCAAATCGATGGTAAGCAAAGTAACGGGCATTGATCAGGTATTGGATAGCGTAATCAGCAGAATTGGAGATCTTGAAGCTGCATACCTCATTGATGATTACGCCGAAGGCAAAGACACCGGAATTATCGACATCCTTCTTGTAGGCGATATCGACCAATACCATCTCAACGATTTGAGCAGGAAAACTGAACAATACATTAACCGAAAAATCAGGTCACTTGTTCTCAGTAAGGATGAATTTAAAGAAATGTTACCGAAATTACAAAAACAGCCCCTTCTTTTGGTATGGAAAGCAAAAGAAAAGTAATAGCATTCGCAACTATAAGTTAGGTCGGAGCCATTTTATCAAAGTTAAGTTTCTGATTTTACATAGATAAAAGATCAACTTCAGGTAACAGTGGAGTCTTGAAAATGTAATCCAGGGAGCGGAGCTGTATCAGGCAACGAGAAGAAACCTTTGAACAAAGGACCATTTTCCCAGAGACTGGTTTTGGAGCCGATTTTTTAGGAATCCACATTCAAGATCCGGCCGATGAGCCGGGCCGGAGATGACATTTTTGTTATGATGAGTCCATTTTACCACCCCCAGTCAATTTCAGGGCAGCGTAGGCCGCCCCGGGGTACTGTACCCCCCTTCTCATGCTGGCACCACCTTGGTTCCTCGGAGGAGATT
>JAUXBI010000029.1 GCA_030619435.1 Syntrophaceae bacterium | reverse complement strand
CGTAGCGATGACAACAGCGGCTGCCGGAATGGCCAGGCCGTTAAATATCTTGCTGTCCATAATGCCAATCTGCACATTGAACCTTGCAAGCCTGAGTGCCCCGCATACCACAAAGAGAAACGCGGCAAGCCATCCATATCTCCCGAACGATACGAGCGCCCATGAATATGCAAGGATCGCGGGTGCCATGCCAAACGCAATAAGATCGGAGAGAGAATCATACTCGGCGCCGAATTTGCTGGTCGTATTTGTGACTCTGGCAATCTTTCCGTCAAGACCGTCCAGGATGCAGGATATTATTATGGCAACGGCTGCCCTTGAAAAATCTCCCCCTATGGAGGCTATTATCGAATAAAATCCGAAAAACAGGCTCGCAGTTGTGAAAAGGTTTGGGAGTATATAAATACCCTTCTTCATGCTGTCACGATTTATCCTTGGGTTTTTCTTCATATCAGATATCCTATTCTGGTTTCTCCAGCACGTACCTTGTCTCCAACCTTTACGTGGATTGTGGCGTCAAGAGGCATAAAAACTTCGAGGCGGGAACCGAATTTTATGAGCCCGAAACGTCCACCTTTCTGAATTTCCATGCCTTCTTTAACCCAACAAACTATCCTTCTTGCGATCATTCCCGCTATCTGTATGGTAAGTATCTGTATTCCATCCACCGTCTCGATAAGAACTGAATTCCTCTCATTGAGCTCGGACGCCTTGTCAAGATTAGCGGCGAAAAACTTGCCTTTCCTGTAACTGATTTTCTTTACCGTACCGGTACAGGGTACCCTGTTGACGTGGACACTAAAGATGTTCATAAAAATGCTCACTTTTATGACTTTCCCTTTCAGCATCTCTTCTTCCACTTCTTCTATCTTTATAACTCTGCCGTCTGCCGGTGATATCACGGCCTTCTCGTCTTCAGGAGTCACCCTGTTGGGATTACGAAAAAACCACAGCACAAAAAGAGTGACGGCAAGGAAGAAAACACCCACCCACATAACTTTGAGGCATATTAGCACTATCGCCAGAACAGCGAGGGGTATGATAAAGAAAAACCCGTCAGGAACAATGGGGAAAGTTTTATTATTCATAGAAATACCATCGGCTTCAAACCTACTTCTTGTTTACCAGATACACCAGCCAAGCCGATTTATATTAGATAAAACAGCCTGTGTCAACATATTCACACGGGGTTGTTATGGACTTCAAACTGTCGTAGAAGCCGTCAGCTTTTTATTGCGTAAGAAGCACGGAGATAATCGGGAGTCACGGTCATTATATCTGATATATCACCATCATAAAACTTCTTTCTCCCTAAAAGACCCACCGCATACGCCTTTACGTTGTTAAAGTATGAGGGCATAAAGGACGATCTGCCAGGTAATACGTTCCCTATAGTATCGCGATATTTTCCAGCTCCATCCCCCAGAAATATGACTTCTCCGTCTATTGAACCCAGAAATTCATCCGGGCACACAACGCATTCCATCAGCGTCTTTTCATATATCCCGGTTTTGGAAGGGGCATAGAGTGCTGTATATACTTCCCCCCTGCCGGCATCCAGCATAGGACAGATATTAACATCTTTAAGATAGAGATCCGGAACGTTCAGGACAAGCGCATCCAGGGTGCAAATCCCGACAACCGGTTTTCGCAGAACAAATGCCAGCCCCTTGACGGTGCTCGCACCCACCCTCAACCCGGTAAAGGAACCCGGACCTGCCGTAAAAGCAAACAGATCTATACCCGAAAAGGGCGCCTCTTTCCCTGCTTTGATCCCCACCGAGGAAATCAGTTTCTCAATTGCCGGCAGGAGTGTTTCCGCATGGTTTCTCCCGCTGTTCATGAAAAGCTCGGCCAGGATACTGTCATCCTCAAGCAACGCAACGCTCGTTGTTCCAGCAGAGGTATCAATAGCTAATGTAATCATGTTGAGTTTCGAGTTACTGTGCCGTTGTGCTTCTGGCACTCAATTGCTTAGTATTCTGGCTATATCATTGTAGAAAACAAATATCATCAGGAGCATCAGAAGAAAGAATCCCACCTGTTGTGACATTTCTTTCCACTTCATGTTAACTTCTTTACCTGTAACGGCCTCTATCAGGAAAAAGCAAAGATGCCCGCCGTCAAGCACAGGGATGGGTAGAAAATTCAAAACCCCGAGGTTTACACTCAATACCGCCATCAGAAATATAAAGGGCAGGAAACCTTTACGTACCTGCGAGCCCGCCATTTGTGCTATCAGTATCGGCCCACCCAGTTCTTTTGGAGAAACAACACCCTGTATTATCTTGACAATACCGAGACATGTAAGCTTTGTCCACCCCCATGTCTGCTCAACTCCCGCATAAAGTGCACCCACCGGGCCCTGCTTTACTATAACCGTTTCATCGGAAATACCTATCCCTATTCGATAGGCATTGATCTCTTCACCAAAGATATTTTTTGATTTTACAGGTCTCGGCGCTACATCTACATCGAATGTTCCGCCCTCCCTGTCTATACTTATCCTGATTTGTCCACCGTTGCTCCTGCTTACAGCGTTCACCAGTTCCGACCAGTGCGAGATTTCCATGTCATTTATCGCAATAATAACATCCCCGCTCCGAATACCCGCTTCAAACGCCGCACTATCTTTCTGTACGTCTCCAATCCTGGACGTGGAAACCGGAACCCCGGCAGCGTACACCACGGCAAAAGCAAGAATGGCAAAGATGAAATTGGTCAATGGTCCCGCCGCCACTATTGCTATCTTCCTCAACGCGGTCTGTTCCTGAAATGACCGTTTCTTATCTTCCGGGGGCAGTTCTTCCTCATTTTCCGATTCACCCAACATCTTTACATACCCTCCAAGCGGTATCGCAGAGAGTACGTATTCCGTTTCTCCAATCTTTTTGCTGATCAACCTGGGACCGAAACCGAGTGAGAATTTGAGAACACCCACACCGAAGTACTTCGCCACGGAAAAGTGACCCAGTTCGTGAACAAAAATCAACACTCCCAATAGAATTATCACTGATACAATACTTAAACCCATTAAAACATTATCCTTTTCTTAATAACTTCTTTAGCCCTGGCACGTCCCCAGCAGTCTGCATCGAGGACATCCTCAACCCGGTTAATTTCTTTTGTCAGGTGGGAATCAAGAACCTCTTTTACAATAAGAGTAATATCCACAAATCGTATCTTTCCCTCTACAAAAGCCTCCACAGCCACCTCATTTGATGCATTCAGAACCGCCGGTGCGGATCCGCCTTTCCCGGCAGCCGCGTACGCAAGTTCAAGAGCCGGGAATTTAGCGTAGTCCGGGTTTATAAACTCCAGTGCACCTACAGAACACAAATCCAGTGATTCCACTGCTCCCTGTAATCTTTCAGGATATGAAAGGGCGTATGATATGGGACCTCTCATATCGGGCACTCCCATCTGGGCTATAACAGAACCGTCAACGTATTCGACCATTGAATGTACGATGCTCTGCGGGTGTACACAAACATCTATCTTATCTATATCCATGTCAAACAGCCACCTGGCCTCTATGATTTCAAGCCCTTTGTTCATCATGGATGCAGAATCTATGGTAATCTTCCGGCCCATTTCCCAGTTTGGATGTTGAAGGGCATCGTCAAGACTTATGGATGCAAATCGCTCCAGGGAAAGATTTAAGAAGGGTCCTCCAGAGGCCGTAAGAACAAGCCTTTTCACTTCCTTTTTGTCATGACCTTTCAAACACTGAAAAATTGCGTTGTGCTCGCTGTCAACAGGAAGGATCTTCACTCCCCGGGATGCGGCCTTCTCAATGACAAGTTCCCCCGCCATAACCATCGTTTCCTTATTGGCAAGTGCGATGTCTTTCCCCGCATCAATGGCTTCAATCGTCGGGGGAAGACCCGCCGCACCTGATATGGCCGACACGACCATATCAGCCTTTTCCCTTGAAGCAACTTCCCTGTATCCGTTGTCACCCGACAATATCTTCGGCACGACAGAGTGTCCGAGTATTTCACGTAACTTGTCGGCGTGTTCGTCATCAATAACGGAGACAATCTCCGGCTCAAATTTGTCTATTTGTCTCTTAAAAAGCGAAATGTTCCTGCCTGCGGCAAGGGCAACCACCTTGAATCTGGAGGGATTTCGAGCTACAATATCAAGAGTACTCACGCCTATGGAGCCGGTTGATCCCAGAATGGATATATTCTTCATGTAATCACTAACACATTATAATAATATATGAAGGGAATCATAAAAATAAGTGAATCCAGACGATCCAATATCCCTCCATGGCCTGGGAGAAAAAAGCCGGAATCTTTAACCATGGAAGTTCTTTTGAGGGCCGATTCGCATAGATCTCCCAGCTGGCCGACAATACTCCCCATAAAACCAAGGATTATCGCATGAACAATAGAAAGGTCATGAAAGAACAGGACTTTGAACAACAGACACACGAGAACGGTTCCGACGATGGACCCGATTGCTCCTTCTACTGTTTTTCCCGCACTGATCACGGGGATCAGTTTGGTCTTCCCCAGTGATTTTCCGGCATAAAAAGCGCTGATATCGCCTGCAAAGGCGGCAATGATAACGAAAAAGACCCAGGTGACACCATTTTCCGAACATCGAAGAAGGATAATATACGATATAAGTAACGGTATATACATAAAGCCAAACACAACACGGGTAAGCGACGCAAGCTCTGCTAAACCATCTTTAGCCCTCAAGAGAAAAAGCAGAAATACTACGATAAATGAAAAAGTAACCGTGGCAAACATCAATTGCAACCCACCCAGATATGCCGAGAGGGGTATCAGAAAAGCTATGACCAGCCCTTCGGTTTTTTCCCACCAGTACTTCCCTTTAAAAACCATGGAGTTATACTCAAAAACACCCCCCGCTATGAGCAAGGCTATAACCATGGAAAAGAGCAGAAAAGAACCGTACAGGATAATCGCAATTAGTAAGGGTGCTGCTATGATTCCTGTAATCCATCGCTTTACATGGGAGTTCATGTTACTAATCCTCCGATAGCTGGTCGCTTATTAATCCAAAGCGTCTTTCTCTTCGCTGATAATCCATTATGGCTTCTATCAGATCATCCCTTGAGAAATCCGGCCACAAGACATCTGTAAAATAAAGTTCCGTATAGGCTAATTGCCATAAGAGAAAGTTGCTCAACCGGTATTCTCCACTCGTCCTTATCAGCAGATCAGGATCAGGTATATTTGCAGTGTGCAGGTAGCCTGAAAAAAATTCTTTCGTAATCGCGTTCTCATTGATATCATTCGATTTGCTATCCCTCAATATCCTTTTCACGGCATCGACAATCTCGTCTCGTCCACCATAACTCAGGGCAAGATTCAGCACCATTCCCCTGTTTTCTGATGTTTTTTCCATGACATCGAAAAGTACATTCCTGACTGTTTCGGGAAGTTTGCCGGTATCCCCTATCGTGATCAGTTTTATGTCGGTTTCTTTCATCTCCTGGAGTTCCAGACGAAGATACTCCTCAAGAAGCGATGACAATGCCCTTACTTCATTCTCCGGGCGTTGCCAGTTTTCAATCGAAAATGCGTAGAGGGTAAGATATTGTATGCCCAGTTCACGACAGGTTCTCACCACAAGGCGAACCGATCCGGCTCCTTTCTTGTGACCCATTATTCTGTTCAACAGGTTTTTCTTTGCCCATCTGCCGTTACCATCCATTATAATGGCTATATGATGCGGGAGTTTCTCCTTGATAATTCTATGCATAGACCCCTTCCCATTTCGAAATCAAGTACCACAGCACTTCTCTATTTTCAACAGGTATCTTTAGGCGACAGCCCCAAACCCGCCATAAAAAAGGGGCCCGCAGGCCCCTGTCATCCGTTATTCGCTGTTTTTACTATACCTCCATGATCTCCGCTTCTTTGTCGGTTAGGATCTTACCTATCTTATCTATGTAATCATCGGTTGTCTTTTGCACTTCTCCCTGGTGATCGTGCATATTATCCTCCGATATATCCCCGTCTGTTTTCAGTTTCTTGAGGTCACTGTTGGCATCTCTTCTCGCGTTTCGGAGCCTCACTTTGTACTCCTCCGCCATCTTCTTTACGACTTTTACAAGCTCTTTCCTTCTTTCTTCTGTAAGGGGAGGAATGTTGATTCTGATCACCTTGCCGTCATTGTTTGGAACCAGTCCCAGCTCAGATTTTTGTATGGCTTTTCCGATGGCATCTATCGCCCCCTTATCCCACGGAGAAATAAGAATAAGCTGGCTTTCCGGGGTGGAAAGGGTGGCAACCTGATTGAGTGGCGTCATGACTCCATAATAGTCCACTTTGATGCCATCAAGAAGCGCTACGGATGCCCTGCCCGTACGCACTTTACTAAACGACCTTTCCATAGACTGTATATCTCCTTCCATGGCCTCTCTTAATTGTTCAAATATCAGATCAGTCATTTTCACCCCCTACAATTGTGCCTATGGATTTCCCGCAGACAACGTTCCTGATATTTCCTTTTTCCCCGAGGTTAAACACAATAAGGGGAAGATTGTTGTCCCTGCACATGGAAACCGCGGTCGAATCCATTACCTTAAGATTCCTGGTTAACACCTCGGTATAACTTATCTTATTAAACATTTTTGCATCTTTTTCTTTTACGGGATCTTTATCGTAAATCCCGTCCACCCTGGTGGCCTTCAGTATGGCATCCGCCTGCATCTCCATGGCCCTCAAAGAAGCCGCTGTATCTGTGGTAAAATAAGGGTTTCCTGTGCCACACGCAAAGATTACCACCCTTCCCTTTTCCAGATGTCGCACCGCCCTTCTCTTTATAAAAGGCTCCGCTATTTCTTTCATCTCTATAGCAGACTGAACTCTCGTGGGAATCCCGCGATTCTCAAGCGCATTTTGAAGAGCCAGACTGTTCATCACCGTGGCAAGCATTCCCATATAGTCGGCGGATGCCCTGTCAATACCCCTGGCACTCGCTTCCACCCCGCGAAAGATGTTTCCACCGCCTATAACAATACCTATTTGGATGCCAAGAGTTCTAACATCTCCGATCTCTTCTGCCACAAACTTCAGCACATCCGTATCAATTCCGAAAGAACTCTCTCCCAGCAACGATTCTCCGCTTAATTTAAGGAGTATCCTCTTGTATATGGGTTTATCCACTCTTCAGCCCCGAGAACAAAAAACTGTCTAGCATCTCATCTTGTTAAAAAGCCAACTTTATCCTCTCTATACATCCTCACCCAGCTGGAAACGGGCGAATCTTTTTACAGTAATGTTTTCGCCTGTATTAGCTATTACATTGTTCACCAGTGTTTGAATCGTGATATCCATGTCCTTAACAAATTTCTGATTCAAGAGGCACACTTCCTCATAAAACTTATTAATCTTACCATCAATAATCCTGTCAACAATTTTCTCAGGCTTACCCTCGGCCAGTGCCTGATCCCGATATATCACCCTCTCCCGTTCCATAACATTTTCCGGAACATCTTCAGGTTTCAGATATGTGGGGTTCGTGGCAGCAATGTGCATGGCAATATCCTTCACCATACCTCTGAAATTATCGGTCTTGGCGACAAAATCTGTCTCGCAGTTCACCTCAACCATAACTCCTATCTTTCCGGCCATATGGATATAGGATTCAACCATTCCGTCTTTCGTAGCCCTTGAAGATCTCTTTGTTGCAGCAGACAGCCCCTTTTTTCTTAAGTATTCAACTGCCTTTTCAAGATTGCCTTCAGATGCCGAAAGTGCCTCTTTACAATCCATCATGCCCGCATTTGTTTTATCTCTAAGCTCTTTTACCATAGATACTGTAATGTCCAATGCTATTTTACCTCCTCGGTTTCCTTTATCTCTACATCCTTTGTATTCTCTTCGAGAGCATCCTCTTTCGTGTTTTCAACGCTTTCCGGAACATCCTGTTCTTCGTTCTCCTGCGCTTCCTCCTTGTCGCTCTCTGCCTGTATAAGTTCTTCCAGTCTCCTTTTTCCTTCAAGAGCGGCATCCGCTATCTTGGAGGAAAACAGTTTTATGGCCCTTATGGCATCGTCATTACCCGGAATAATATAATCTATATCGTCAGGATTACAATTGGTGTCAACGATTGCCACTATGGGGATCCCCAGTTTTCCGGCCTCTTTGACGGCTATATTCTCTTTCCTGGGATCAACAATGAACACAACCCCCGGAAGACTTTCCATCTCCCTTATGCCGCCAAGAACCTTCTGAAGTTTATCTTTCTCTCTCTGAAGTCCCAAAATTTCCTTTTTGATAAATGAGTTAACACTCTCATCTTCAAACATGGAATCTAGCTTGATCAATCTGTCAACGCTCTTTTTAATCGTGACAAAATTTGTAAGCATTCCACCAAGCCAGCGGTGATTGACGTAGGGCATTCCTGCCCTCTCAGCTTCAGTTTTGACAGATTCCTGCGCCTGTCTCTTGGTACCCACAAACATAACATCACGGCCCGAAGCAACTGTATCGACTACAAAATTATAAGCAGTATCAAACATCTGCACCGTCTGTTGAAGATCGATGATGTAGATGCTATTCCTCGCCCCGAATATATAGGGCTTCATCTTTGGGTTCCACCTGTTCGTCTGGTGTCCGAAGTGAACCCCGGACTCCAACAACATTTTCATTGATACCTGTGACATACAATTCTCCTTGTTTGTTTTTTTCCTCCATCCCCATCGCTTTACCAAAGGACCTGGAACTCCCAGGCAACTCTTTGATAATCAAGGAATGAGCGTAATAAGTTGAAGTTGCAGCGGGATACCACATACGGCGTAAATAATCAAGGCAAATCAGCTGTGGTACAGAGCGTTTATATCTATATACTCGTGGGAAAGATCGGACGTATAGACGCTGAATGTCTCCTTTCCCATGCCAAGCCGTACCAGAATCCGGATATTGTCCTTTTTCATGATCCCGGCAGCCTGTTTTCCCGAAATTCCCCTGCCATTGATAAACAGGGGCTCATCCTCAATATAGAGTTCCAGCGAATCGGTTGAGAATGGCACTCCCGTTGAACCTGCCGCCGATATGATTCTCCCCCAGTTCGGATCCTCACCAAAGAACGCTGTTTTCACAAGATTGGAGTTTGCTATGGCATATCCTATCTCTTTCGCATCGGCCGCCAGTCTTGCTCCTTCAACAACGATTTCTACCAGTTTTGTTGCACCCTCTCCGTCTTTCACAATGGACTTCGCAAGAGAAACCATAACACCAGACAGGGCTTCTTTGAATTCCACCAGGTTACCGGAAGTCTCACTGATAAGACGGTTACCGGCAACGCCGTTAGCCAACATAATGGCTGTGTCATTCGTGCTCATACACCCGTCTACTGTTATAGCATTAAAACTTCTATCAGCAGACTCTCTGAAGACACCGGCAAGGCAAACCTGCTCGATATCGGCATCTGTCATTATAAAAGAGAGCATCGTCGCCATGTTGGGCTCTATCATTCCCGCCCCCTTGGCAACTCCACAGATTGTAACTTCTTTCCCTCCGACAAAACATTTTCGATATTCTATTTTCGGGAACCTATCGGTAGTAATAATACTTTCCGCGACGGAGGAAATACCATCGGCACTCAGGCCCTCAACAAGAGGTTCAATCGACCGGGCAATCTTTTCTATGGGAAGTTTTTCACCAATGATACCGGTAGAAGCCACAAGAACAAGTTCATCTTCTATTCCCAATGCCCTAGAGGTGACCCTCGACATAGTGGCGGCATCTTCATCGCCATCTTTTCCGGTCGCCGCGTTGGCATTACCGCTATTTACTATGATGGCCTGGGCAACGCCTTTCTTTATCCTTTCTATATCAAGGGTGACAGGGGCTGCTTTAAAACGGTTAGTGGTAAATACACCCACCGCTCTGGCGGGAACCTCCGAAAATATCAGGGAAAGATCCCTGTCTCCCCCACCCTTTATGCCGGAGGTCACTCCATTACCGAGAAATCCGGGGGTGTTGACGCTGTCATGCATAATACTCTCCATAGTTGTCAGGATCTTTATTCGCAACGATTGCGGGACGGGTATTGACACTGGACTAAAGCTGACACATTGGTTGCTGTTTCCCGCATCAGGATTATCTGCCGCAACAATGCTTGTATTTCTTGCCGCTGCCACAGGGACAGGGTGCATTTCTACCTATCTTTTCACCTTTTCTCTTAACAGTGGTCTGAGCGGCACCGGTATCTCCCCTGCTCATCACATAATCTTTTCTCTGTTTTTCTTCAATCTCTGCCACATCTTCCTGACCCTGTATCTGGACCATGCACAATTTTTCCAGGGTGTCTTCCTTGACACGATACACCATTTCCATGAACATATCGTAACCCTCTTTTTGATACTCCCTGACCGGGTCCTTCTGCCCGTATCCACGGAGGCCTATGCCTTCCTTAAGATGGTCCATGGCAAGCAGGTGATCCTTCCAGTGAAAATCTATAGCCTGGAGCATAATTACCTTCATTATGTACTCCATAAGGGAGTTGCCGAATTTATTTTCCTTGTTTCGCAGAAGAGTTCTGACATCTGCGATAACCGCCTCGATGACATCTTCCCTGCTTATATTCTCTCGGTTTGAATCACCAAGATTCCACTCCAGGGAAAACTGTTTGTATACGATGTCACTCAGACCTTTAATATCCCATTCATCCGGACGAACTTTCTCATCCAGATAATCGTAAACGATATCTTCGACGACTTCTTTAAGCATATTATCAACAGTTGACCACAACTCATTTCCATCAAGAACGTCTCTGCGCTGTTCATAGATCACCTGCCGCTGTCTGTTCATGACATCATCATATTCGAGGAGGTGTTTCCTTATATCGAAATTCTGTCCTTCTACCCGCTTCTGGGCGCCTTCAATCGCCTTGCTGATAAGATTGTGCTCTATCGGCTGTCCCTCTTCACCGCCGATCCT
>JAUXBI010000183.1 GCA_030619435.1 Syntrophaceae bacterium | reverse complement strand
TCCTTACGCATTTCAAAAAAGAACCACTCATGCACGGTTTAAGAGCTTGGAATTCTGTCATTTCGAGGAGCGTCGCAATGAGCTATAGTCCCCGTCAGGGGGAAATCTTAATGATACAGGCCTGTTAAGATTTATCCCGGAGCCTGCCCTGAGCGTAAATACTAAGATTCCTCTCTTCGCTCGGAATGACAGAAGCGAAGGGGGCGAAATGACAAATAATGATAGTTATTCAAACCTCTCTAAGTTTGTTTTCCCTCATTCTATAACAGGATAAAACATGGGGTGTCAAGCTGCAAGCCACCTCGGCTCCGAGTTTCGATTTGACATATTGTAACTGTCTAAGGTATAGGTTTTTGAATGAAAACCTGTTGATCTAAATGAGTTAAGTGAAACAATTGTCACAAGACATAAGAGGCGTTTTGGACGGAGAGGGTAGGGGACTGGTTTGAAGAAACGAGTTATTGTCATAGTTTTTATTGCTCTCCTTATAGGTGTGGGTCTTCTGGTGTACTCTGGTCAGCGGAGTGCGAAGCTTAGCAAGCTATACTACTCCGGAACTATAGAAGCGACACAGGCCGAACTATCTTTCCAGGTCAGTGGCCGGATCATAAGTGTTCCGGTAGATGAAGGAGAAAGGGTGGAAAAAAATCAGCTTCTTGCGGAACTGGACAAATCGCAATACCTGGCTCGGTATGAAGAGGCTAAAGCGTACGTGAATCAGTACGAGAAGAATTTGCAACGGGTGAAAACGCTTTTAAAAGTTTACAAAAAAACTCTCCCCGCTGAAGTTGCAAGGGCTACGGCTGGCGTTTCAAGTTCCAGAGTCATAATGGAAGAGGCGCTGAAGAACAAAGAAAGATATGATAATCTTTTTCAAAAGAATGTCGTTTCGCAAAAGGAATGGGAATCCGTCAAACTCAAGTATGAAACCGCACAAGCCAGATTATCCGAGGCCGAGGCCATCTTAAGACAGGCCCGGAGTAATTTAAGGAAGATAGAGGTTGCCAAAAGTGAAATTGAAGTGTCGAAAGCGCAATGTTTGGCGGCCGAAGCAGCCCTTGGTTTTGCGGAAATTCAACTCAAATATACAGAGCTGCTGGCACCTTTTGATGGAATAATAACCAGCCGGAATGTAGAGCTCGGGGAGGTGGTAATGCCGGGCCGTGAGGTTTTGACTCTCTCAGATCTTTCCATTGTGGACCTGAAAATATTTGTTGATGAGACGGAAATCGGTAAGGTCAAACCGGGTCAGGAAGTTAATGTAAAAGTGGATACCTTTCCCGATAAGGTCTACAAAGGAAAAGTTTCATTTATATCATCCGAAGGGGAATTTACACCAAAGATAATCCAGACTCACAAGGAGAGGGTCAAGCTCGTATACCTTGTCAAGATTTCAACCCCCAATCCAGACCTCGAATTAAAACCAGGGATGCCGGCAGATGCCTGGTTGGAGTGAGCGATGGTGGAATGGATCCGCCTCTGGAGGATTTGTCCGTGCTGTGTAGCGCTGGGGCTTTAGCCCTGCATGTACAGCAGCCCTGAAGGGCTGCACTACGTTCTAATCCCCAACACCGTAGCGCGGGGCTTTAGCCCTGCACGAACAATGGCAAGGCTAAAGCCTTGCGCTACTGAAGGCGAAGGTTTTTCTTACATCCCCCAACAGGGCAATAATGCGTGACTCCGCAAACAGTTTTATCAAGGTTGAAAATGTCTCCAGGAGTTTTGGGCAGCTGGAGGCAGTTTGTGATGTATCCTTTCAGGTAGAAAAGGGTGCCATCTTCGGATTTGTAGGGTCTGACGGGGCAGGCAAGTCAACGCTGCTTCGTATGATGGCGACCATGGTTAATCCATCCTCCGGGAAAATTCTGATCAATGGGCTGGATGTGGTGTCTCAAAGATCACGGGTCAAGACCATAATAGGATACATGCCCCAGCGTTTCGGACTTTATCAGGATCTCACCGTTAGTGAAAACATCGATTTTTTCATGGATATCTTTGGAATTTTCGACCCTGAGAGAAAGAAAAGAAGAGAACGTTATCTCGGGTTTTCCAACCTCCTCCCCTTTGTCGATCGGCTGGCAGGTGATCTGTCTGGCGGCATGAAACAGAAGCTGGGCCTTGCCTGTGTCCTCGTTCACGAGCCGCAGGTTCTCATCCTGGATGAGCCGACCAATGGTGTGGATCCTGTGTCCAGGCAGGAGTTCTGGAACATACTCGCCGAGATGAAGCGGGGAGGTATGACCATTCTAATCTCAACAGCCTATCTGGATGAAGGGGAGAAGTGCGATTACCTGGCCATCATGCACCGGTCCCGGATTCTTGATACGGCGACCCCTGCGGAGATTCGATCCCACTTCCCCGATCTTGAGGAGGCCATGATTCACCGTATTCAGGAGGTGGACGAGGAACTTATCCATGACAGCTTTAAACTCTGATGCAATTCTTGTAGAGGACCTGGAAAAGAAATTCGGGCAGTTCGTGGCCGTGGACAGGATATCTTTCTCTGTTAAAAAAGGTGAGATCCTCGGTTTATTGGGTCCTAACGGTTCCGGGAAATCGACCACCATCCGTATGCTCTGCGGAATCATAACTCCTACTTCAGGATCCGGTGTGGTTGCCGGACATGATATCTCTACAGAGTCTGAAGAGATCAAGCGTTCCATAGGGTACATGTCACAGAAGTTTTCCCTTTATGAAGACATGACCCCCTTTGAGAATCTCCGTTTTTACCTTGGGGTCTATAATGTCCCGCCGGACCAGTGGGCGGACAGGATCAAATGGACTCTTGATATTGCCCGCCTGGAGGATGTTCGTCACCGGCTCACACGGGAGTTGCCGCCCGGATGGCGCCAGCGTCTGGCTCTTGGGTGCGCGCTGCTTCACCGGCCTGACATCCTCTTACTCGATGAGCCTACCTCAGGCGTTGACCCTATCACCCGGCAGCACTTCTGGAAATTTATCGGCCGGCTGGCAGGTGAGGGTGTGACGGTTTTTGTTACCACACACTATATGGATGAGGCGCGCAATTGCCGGCGAATTGTAATGCTCGATGAAGGGAAGATAGTGACGGCCGGCAGTCCTTCAGAGATTATTGAAGAAACCTTCCCCGATCGTCCTGAGGCGGGTTTGGAAGATGTTTTTATCAAGTTAATGTCCCGGAGAGATAATTGAACCTGATAAGGATTAAAGCCATCGCACGCAAGGAGTTCTACCACCTGATCAGGGATTTCAGGAGTCTGTATCTGGCATTTGTTATTCCGCTTCTTCTGATTCTCCTCTTCGGTTATGCCCTGAGCCTGGATGTGGACAACATCGAGACCGTGGTGGTGGACCACGACAGAACTTACCTGAGCCGTGATTTCATCCGTAAACTTAACGCGTCTACCTATTTTAACGTCATAGGTCAGCTACCGGATACCAAAGCAGTGATAGAATATCTGAATCATGGCTGGACAAAGGTGGCGGTGGTTATTCCTCCTGACTGGACCGCGGACATCAAGGCGGACCGTGAGGCCCCCATGCAGGTTTTATTTGACGGCAGCGACCCCAATTTTGCCGGCATATCAAGGGGATATATCACGGCATTTGTTGAGGAATATAATCGTCACTGTCTTCTGGATTTTCTCAATCGTAAAGGGATAGAAAAAATTAATCCGCCCATTGACGGACGCATACGGGTCTGGTTCAATGAAGAGCTTGAGAGCCGCAATTTTATTCTCCCCGGCATTATCGCGATCATTATTATAATTGTAGGCGCCATGTTGACCTCGCTGGTGATTGCCCGCGAGTACGAAAATGGGACGATGGAAACAATACGATCCCTTCCTGTCAAGGGATCGGAATTTTTAACGGGTAAAGCGATTCCCTATTTCTTTATAGGGCTGATAGATGTATTTATCGCCGTTTTAATGGGGCAGGTTCTCTTCGGCATTGTCATGAAAT
>JAUXBI010000198.1 GCA_030619435.1 Syntrophaceae bacterium | reverse complement strand
TCTCTGTAATCATTTATGGGGGTAGCCATAATGGCAGTAACCGCTTCGGTCAGGCCATAACCTTCGAGCAGCTTTACACTGCCTCCACCCTCGCGGACTGTTTCTTCGAATTTCTCTTTTACCACCCTTGGAAGTGTGTCGGCGCCACTAAAAGTAGCCTTCAGACAGCTGAGGTCGGCGTTCCTGAAATTAGAGTTGCGGCTGAGGGCTTCGTACAGAGTCGGAACCCCCACCATAAGCGAGGGCTTCTTGTTCTTGATAAGTTTTGCGACTGTCTCGGGCGTAAAGGTGGGGACAAGAATGCTCTTGCCTCCCCCCATGAAAGCGGCATTCACGCATACTCCAAGGCCGAAACCATGAAATATCGGGAGTATGGCAAGTATGGAAGCGCCACCCTCTACCTCTTTCATTTTCCCCCATTCCGCCACCTGCATGCCCTCGCTTATGAAGTTCATATTGGAGAGCATGATACCCTTCGGAACCCCTGTGGTTCCGCCGCTGTAAAGAATTACCGCGAGATCGTCCGTGTCCACTTTGACTTCAGGCGCCGGCGGGTAATTCTCTGTCATCAGATCTTCCCACCATCTGACCCTTGAATCCACTGGGACCTTCGGTATCTTTCTCCCCATGACAATATAGAAGCCGAATTTTTGCAAGGGAGAAAGGTAATCCCCCATCTTTGCCAGGATGAGGGTCTTAACACTGGTATTGTCGAGGATCTTATTGAATACGCCGTAGAAAGCGTCAAGCGTTATCGCAAATTTGCTCTTGCTGACATTCAGATAAAACTCTATTTCGCTAGCAGTGGAAAGAGGATGAATCATACTTGCCACAGCGCCGAGTTTGTTTGCCGCGTAAAAACAGATGATTCCCTGTGGTGTTGTGGGCATGGAGATGGTAATACGGTCGCCCTTTTGAAGGCCAATGGCCGCCAGGGCGCCGGCGAATCTTTCTATCTTTTTGGCAAATTCCCTGTATGTGCAGGTATATCCCATGAAATCATAGGCTATGGAATCAGGGTATTCTTCGACTGAGCGCATAAGAGATTCAAACATGCTGATCCTGGGATAATCAAGGGTTTCAGGAACATCTTCATAAAACTTCAGCCACGGCTTCTTTTCATACATGCCACTATCCTCCTTGAACTTTTATCAACCAACTTTTTCTGCCCCTTTGCACCGGAAAAGTCAATATAAAAAACAGGTGACAGTTGTGCTGTAATGTGTTACCAGTTTTTCGCTTGGGCATGTCTTTTATAAATCCAGCTTGCCGAAAGGAAGGATCACATATGGAGAAATTAGATGATTTTTACGAGGCGGTATCAAACACTGGAGATTATATCAGGAATCTGAAGAGCAGTGGAAAGAAAGTCCTGGGATATTTGTGTTCCTATACTCCCGAGGAGATCATTCTTGCAGCGGGAATTCATCCTGTTAGGCTTTTCGGTACGGAGGGGAATATTACTCTGGCCGACGCGCATCTGCAATCCTATACCTGCTCTCTCGCGAGGGGCGCGCTTGAAAACGCACTTTCTGGGGAACTGGATTTTCTTGACGGCACGGTGTTCCCACATACCTGCGACACCATTCAGAGACTTTCCGATATCTGGCGTCTCAACACAGCTTTCCGTTTTTTCGCGGATGTTGTCCTTCCCGTGAAGCTGAACACCGAAAGCGCGAGAGAATACATGAGAGACGTCCTCCAGAGATTCAGGAATGATCTGGAAAAGGGTATGGGTGTCATGATAACCGATAGGGCGCTGGGGGAATCAATAGAAAAATACAACATAATACGCAGCTGTCTCAAGACCATCTACAAATTGCGTTCCGCAGACCCCGGAATACTGACGGGCAGTGATATGCATGCAATAATCAAGGGCGCCATGATCATGGACAGAGATTATCTGCTGGAAAGGCTCCCCGAAGTCATAGAGATGCTGAAGGAAAGAAAACCTTCAACGGACACAGAAAGGAAGAGGATAGTCTTGACCGGAAGTATATGCGACCACCCGGATGTCTATACCATTTTCGAGAAATCGGGAGGCGTTGTCGTATGGGACGACCTCTGCACCGGATCCAGGTATTTTGAGGGGCTGACTGGTACGGATGGTGATCCTGTTGCGGCGATCGCGGACAGGTATATCGAAAGACAGATATGTCCCGCGAAGCATATGTCGAACACGGCCAGGGGGGAGAGCATAGTAGAGATGGTCAAAAGAAATAACGCCCAAGGTGTTATATTCCTCCTGCTGAAATTCTGTGACCCTCACGATTTTGACTATCCCTACATGAAGGAATTTCTGGACAGAGAAGATATTCCCAGTATGTTGCTGGAGATCGAAGATCAGCTGCCGTCCGAGGGCCAGCTGATGACGAGATTTGAGACCTTCATCCACATGCTGTGAGAAAGGAGTGAAGATATGGCGGATACCGATAAGGAGAAAAGCAGCAGAAAGATAAAATCGGTGGGAAAGATGAAGGAGATCATGACCACCTACTACATAGATGCCAAGACAGCGGAGCAAACGGGAAAAAAAGTGGCATGGATCACCAGCGGAGGGCCTGTGGAGCCTCTTATCGCAATGGATGTGATACCCGTCTATCCGGAGAACTACGGGGCCATGATCGGAGCCGCGAAGATGGGAGGCGACCTGTGCCAGAAGGCGGAGGAGCTGGGATACAGCGGTGATCTGTGTTCCTATGCGAGGGCCGATATCGTCTGCTCCATGGTGGACGGGGGCCCCATAGGTGGACTGCCGAAACCTGACATGCTTATATGTTGCAACAACATATGCGGAACGGTACTCAAGTGGTACGAGATTCAGGCGCGGCATTATAATGTTCCTCTGTTTATCCTGGACACACCCTTCTGCCACACCGAATATGCCAATGAATCGAAGAAATACGTTCGAAGACAGATTGATGAATATATTGCCTTTCTCGAAGGTGTGTGCAAGATAAAATTTGACCATGACCGGATGAAGGAGGTAGGACGGCTCTCAGTTAAGGGACAGGAACTGTGGCAGGAGGTGCTTGACACCGCCATGCACAGGCCTTCCCCTATGACCTGTTTTGACGCGTTTTTTCATCTGGCCCTTATCGTTACATTGAGGGGAACGCAGATAGCGGTGGATTACTACCAGTCGCTGCTGGAAGAGATGAGGCAGCGTGTTGCCACCGGAATCAGCGCGATACCCAATGAAAGATACAGACTGCTGTGGGACAATCTCCCCATCTGGTATCGGGTAAAGTGGATGTCGGAAAGATTCGCAGCGCATGATGCCTGTCTTGTGGCTGACACCTATACATCCGCGTGGTGCGGCCAGCTCCAATATATGGACGGAGACAATTTTCTTGACTCCCTGGCTGAGGCATATACGAGGATATATCTCAACATCGGTGTGGATGAAATGATAAAGACAGTGCTGGAAATGGTGGACAGGTACGATGTGGACGGTTTCGTCATGCATTCCAACAGGAGTTGCAAACCCTATTCGCTGGGCCAGTACGACATACAGAGAGCGGTTCAAAAAGAGAGAGGGATACCCTCTGTAATGATAGAATCTCACATGATAGACGAAAGGAGCTTTTCCGAGAGTCAGGCGGAAACAAGGATAG
>JAUXBI010000118.1 GCA_030619435.1 Syntrophaceae bacterium | reverse complement strand
ATCAGTACCTGGAGCTGGCGATGGGACTCGAACCCGCGACCTGCTGATTACAAATCAGCTGCTCTACCAACTGAGCTACGCCAGCAAGCTAACTCATATATATTACAAAGCTTTTCCCAACCCGAGCTAATCGCGCATTTATCTCTTTCAATGGAAAAGGCGAAGATTAAATCCAAAAGATGTATTTGTCAAGAGTTTTTTATCAAAAATCGCGACTTGAGCGATAAAATTATAAATATTTACTCTTCGCCAAAAACACTTGCGGAAAAAATAAATATCTTTGTGTCCTTATCCTTCCAGGCGTCCTGCGGCAGGCCTGCCTTGGCGCAGGTCTCTCTCAGGAATGTGTCCCTGTCCCAGTTATATTCCGTGGCAACTTGCGGCAACAGCAATCCCGAATGGAAACCCTTTACAATGTAGATTCCGTGCCATCCTACTTCAATCTCACTAACATCCTCTATCTGTCTCAATCGTGTCAACGCTGATATCTCTATATCCAGCCCCTCAAGCTCATTTTCCTTTACGGGACGGAACCGCGGATCTTTGAAGGCTGCCGCCTGTGCCATTTCTTCAACAGTTTCATGCAGGGCCTTTTTACCCTCGATAAGCCCTATGCACCCCCTCAACCGGCCCTGTTTTTTGAGTGTAACAAAGGCACCCATTTTCTTCTCCAGGGTACTGGACTCTATTTTAAGACGGGGCATTTCTCCTCCGGCAAACCCGGATTCGATACTCTCCCTCGCTATTCTGAGAAGCAGTTCTTTTTCCTGTTTTGTCAGCTCATCCCCGGCAATTTTCCTCTTCTTTATACTGTTCCCGGCATCTTCATAAAAGACAACGGCGGCATACCCAACGACTCCGCTTTTATCCCCCGTGACATCACCGGAATTCATATACTTCAGCACTCTGCCCCTGTCCGCTCCCATCGCTCTGGCTACCATCATAGTTACGATAACAGCCCCGGCGCCGCACGCCTCGCATTTTTCGCTTTCAAGGCTCCGCAGGAATCCCTCTATATCCATCTTTTCAATGTGTCCAAGCGCTGCCGAATCCATTTCGACCGCCTTATCGTAACCATGATAGTGAGAAAAATCGGAACTGGCAATAACCAGCACTTTCTTGTCTCCAACAGCTTTTATAATCGCATCGGCCAATACCCTGCAGGTATCCATGTCCTGTGTCCCCATCAAGACGGGAACAAAAGGAATATCACCCAGGACCACCTGCAGAAAGGGTACCTGGATCTCAAGGGAATTTTCCGGTGAACGGTCATCGGGAACAAGTGATACCGTGCCATTGCTGTACGACACTATCTCCCCGGCCAGGCTTGAATCAACAGGCATAACACCCAGCGGGGTCTCATATCCCTCCCCATTATATATGGAAGTCCCCCGGAAATGCGCCCTGTGACTTGGTCCTATTAAAATCACCGCGTCGAACTTATTTCCCTGCACGACCTTGTAAGCACAGGCGGCAACCTGTCCCGAATACACGTACCCGGCATGAGGCGCAACAAGTCCTATCACTTTTCCATCAATATCAGCCACCCGCGCACTGCGGAGGTATCTTTCTATATCAGCCTTCAGTCGCGTCGGATCTCCCGGATACCACGTACCCGCAATAACCGCTTTCCTTACATTGTCCATTTCTCCTCCTTTGCCGAAACCGAAAAGACAAGGAAAATAACAAGGATTATACAAGATATTGTTTTGACAAACTTATTCATTGTTCCTGACGATCACTTTCCGATCTGTGTATTTTATAAATGATTACCCCCGCTGTCAAGACCGACTTGTGGCGGCGGAAACAAAACACAAAAAATACATTTTCTCCTGTTAATAAATGCTTGACAGTATCGACATCTCCAAATAGGATGCTTGGCCCGTATTGTATTCAAAACTATTAAATTTTATCCAGATTAAGAGAAAGGAAGATTTCAGATGGCAATAAAAGTTGCAATTAACGGATTCGGCCGAATCGGCAGAGCTGTAGCGAGGATTATCAGCAGTCGGAAAGATATGGAGCTGGTAGCTATAAATGACCTGGCAGATGCTAAATCGCTGGGGCATTTGTTCAAATACGACACGGTAATGGGGCCTTGGAGCGGCACCGTTGAAGTAAAAGATTCAGCTATTGTGATAAATGGCAAAGCAGTCAAAATTCTGTCCGTCAAAAACCCCGCTGAATTGCCCTGGAAGGACATGGCTATCGATGTCGCCATAGAATCGACTGGTATATTTAGCACCGCTGAATCGCCCAAAGGCGGTTACGCCGACCATATCAAGGCTGGTGCTCGCAAGGTTATTCTTACCGTGCCTGCAAAAGACAACATTGACGCGACCGTGGTATTGGGTGTAAATGACGACATACTTACGCCCGCCATAAAATGCATCTCGAACGCAAGCTGCACAACCAATTGCTTGGCCCCGCTGGCAAAGGTAATAAACGACGCTGTTGGAATCGAAAAAGGTTTGATGACAACGGTTCACTCTTATACCAACGACCAGAATGTCGCTGACATGATTCACAGCGACTTGCGTCGTGCACGTGCGGCAGCAATGAATATTATTCCGACATCAACAGGAGCAGCCAAGGCTGTCGGCAAAGTTATTCCCGCTCTTGAGGGCAAACTCGATGGAATGGCTCTTAGAGTACCGGTTCCGGTTGGAAGCTGTGTCGATCTGGTAGCTGAACTAAAAAAAGAAGTTACAGCTGACGAAATTAATGCCATTGTAAAAGCCGCTGCCGGGGGTCCTCTCAAGGGTATCCTCGAATACTGTGATGAGCCCATCGTAAGCTCGGACATCATCCACAACCCCGCATCGAGTATCTTTGATTCTCTGTGTACTATGGCTATTGGCAATATGGTAAAAGTTGTAAGCTGGTATGACAACGAGTGGGGTTATTCGAGCCGAACCGTTGATATTATCGAAAAAGTTGCGAAACTGTAAGCTGATTTTTCACAGGCCTGCCCATTAAAAAGCAGACTTGTTTTTTGTGCCGGAAAAATAAAAATAACGGCCAAAGAGACTGCCACTTGCCCCAGTTGCGCAAAGGTTCGGCTAACTTTTGGTCAAGGTCCGTGGTGTGATAATGAAAACGGTTACGCATGCAGGATGAGAGATCTGCCATCTATATTGGGAAAAGACTATAGTCAATTCAGGCCTATGAGGACAAATACCATGATAAACCCCATGATAGCCGCGAACTGGAAGATGCACAAAACCATCCCCGAGGCGGTCGCATTCGCGAAACAGCTGAAAGAAAAATTTCCCAAACCCGGTGATGTGGATATAGTTATCGCGCCCCCCTTTACGGCGCTGTTTCCTGTCGTGGAAGTACTAAAGGATTCCCCCATACACGTATCGGCCCAAAATATGCACTGGGAAGAAAAAGGTGCCTACACAGGGGAAATTTCCGCTGCCATGCTTGTTGACGCGGGTTGTGAATTCATAATAATAGGTCATTCAGAACGTCGCACATTGTTCGGTGAGACCGGCGGGATGCTGAATAAAAAGATACACGCCGCCCTGAAATCCGGCCTGAAGCCCATATTCTGTATAGGAGAAACCTTGGAAGAACGGGAATCGGGGGCAACCTTTAGGATTATTCAAAAACAGATAAAAGAGGGATTGAATAATATAATTTCTGATGATATAAGGAAGATTGCTCTTGCGTATGAACCCATCTGGGCGATCGGTACGGGAAAAACGGCAACTCCCCCCCAGGCACAGGAAGTACACAGTTTTATCAGGAAAACGATAGCTACTGATCTTGAGTATGATCGTGCCTCGGAAATAGTGATTATTTATGGGGGCAGCGTTAATCCTGAGAACACAGACAGCCTGATGAACCAGCCTGATATAAATGGAGCACTTGTGGGCGGGGCAGGCCTGGATTTCGGGTCATTCGCGGACATCATAAAGATTTCAGAAAGATAAGGAGACCAATAAAAATTGCATACAGCCATAGTGAGTTTTCATGTCATAATATGTATAGCGATGATTTTAACCGTACTTTTGCAAACCGGAAAGGGCGCAGACATGGGGGCGGCGTTCGGCGGCTCCAGTCAGACAGTCTTCGGAAGCAGCGGCCCGGGAACATTTCTCGGGAAGATGACCACCTTTATAGCAATATTCTTTATGCTGACATCCCTGTGGCTTGCTTACTCCTCGACGCATAAGACCAGCTCCATAATGGAAGGAACCTCCGTACCCGGAGTCGAGCAAACCATCCCGACAGACGAAGGAGACAACACCACAGCCGATGACTAGATCCCTTTATCCTGATAAATCGGGATTAAAGAAACGACTGATTGATTGTTTATATTGATAAAAACATAGAAAAACAGGTTCCAACAAAACGCCGAAGTGGTGGAATATGGTAGACACGCTATCTTGAGGGGGTAGTGGCTTACGGCCGTCCGGGTTCAAGTCCCGGCTTCGGCACCATGAATAATAAGGGGGTTAGCTTTATTTAAGCTAACCCCCTTTCTTCTGGTTCATCTTCCATTTAGCTACACGCTACGATCGGCATCTGAAAAAAATTAAAAAATGCTTGTATTAAATCCATCTCCCTGTTAGAAATTTAGAAGGAATAGTTCAGAAAGGATTGCCATGGAAAATATATCTGATGCGACCAAACAGTTTATTGATCTGAGACGGCATATGTGGATGGCCGGTATTGAGGTAGACCTGCGCAGGCTTATCTGGCAGATAGCCGTAACAGGGAAATATATCTCCTCCAAGATCCAGGAATCCAACAGGAAACTGGCCGGCTTTGAAAATATCTATGGAGAAGAGCAGCTCGCCCTGGACAGGAGTTCCGACGAAATTATCAAACACCAGCTTGAGTTCTCAGGCTTCGTCAGCCAGTACGCCTCGGAAGAACGTGAATCCATAGTCCAGGTGGGCAGAGGAGGAGAAAAATACATTGTAACTGCTGATCCTCTGGACGGTTCTTCTCTGGTGGAGACAAACCTCGCAATTGGAACCATCATCGGTATCCACAGGGAATCCATTCTGACGGGGGGTGATAAAAGTCTCGTAGCCGCAATGTATGTAACCTACGGGCCTTTGATCACGATGATCTATTCGGCAGGCAAGGGAACTCATGAATTTGTCCTTAACAAAGAGGGGGAATATGTGCTCTCCGAAGAAGACATAACCCTCGGGGAAAAGGGAAATATATATAGTATCGGAGGACTCAGGAGGGATTGGACGCAGGAACACCTCCATTACATACAGTACCTGGAAAAAGAAGGGTATAAACTGCGCTACAGCGGTGGATTTGTCCCGGATATCAATCAGATCCTGATAAAGAGAGGTGGCATCTTTACATACCCGGCGCTGAAGGGAAGCCCCAACGGCAAATTGCGTCTTATCTTTGAGCTACAGCCCATGGCATTTCTTATGGAACAGGCCGGGGGAATGGCCACAGACGGAAAGCAAAGCATTCTTTCAATAAAACCAAAAATGATTGATCAAAGGTGCCCAATATATATAGGAAGTAAATACGAAGTGGAAACGGCAAAGTTATTTTTAGAGGGCAATACAACAACAATATAAACGCGACAGAGGAATCCGCCATGATTTATCAGACCATTGACCAGTTGAAGCAGAATATTATCGATGTACTGACTATTGTCAAAGGGGACATCGTTATATCGGACGAGAATCGTCTGCGGGATGTTCTTATCGATGACCTGATCTATTCCGCTATATTCAGCTCTGACGATGAAGTAAAATCATCCGCGCGATGGCT
>JAUXBI010000064.1 GCA_030619435.1 Syntrophaceae bacterium | reverse complement strand
GAGGCTTGTTTGTTATATCAGATGTTTCAAGAGCGATAAACTCAACGGCCTCCGCCTTCTCATCACCGAGGGGCGTCGCGGAAATAACCTTACCCTTCCTTATAAAGTGCAGTATCTTGCCGATACTGGCACGTCTCGGGTTCATAACACCGTCGATGCCTATTATGGGAACAAGATGATTATAATCTACTTTATTGATAAGCGATATGGCCTTCTTGGCTCCAAGCTGCTTTGCCAGGAGAGCGCCCAATATGTTTGCCTCTTCATCATCGGTAACCGCGATGAAATAATCGGCATCCTGTATATTTTCTTCTTTGAGCAGGTCCTGACTTGTCCCATCTCCATGAAGACAGATGACCTTATCCAGTCTGGAGGCAATCATCTCGCACTTGTCCTGTCTCTTTTCAATAATCTTTATTATGTCAGCCCCCTTCTTCTCGAGCAACTCCGCAAGCATGAAAGCTGTGTTACCCCCTCCTAGGAGAAACACTCTTTCTGAAGGTTCCGCCTTTTTACCGAAGAATTTGAGCGCATCCTTTACATCCTCTGATCTGGCAAATATAAACAGATAGTCTTTTTCTCTGATCACGGTCTTCCCGGAAGGTATAATGGGTTCATCTCCACGCGTGATAGAGGCAACAAGTATATCCTCCCCCCCGTATATTTCCCTGAGTTGCTGCAGGTTCTTTCCTATGGCGACACAATCTGAATCTATATAGAATGATACGAGCTTGACACTGCCTCCGGCAAAGTCTATTACCTCCAAAGCTCCTGAGTACTCCATGAGATTGATGACGTCATTCACCGCTTCCCTCTCCGGATTTATACAGAGGTCTATATCCAGGTGATTTTTATCGAAGAGGGCGGAATCTTCGCTCAGGTCGGGGTTTCTTATCCTTGCAATTTTGAATGGGGATGTGGATTGCGTGGAAGCAAGCAGACATGCTACTATATTAGTTTCATCGCTATCGGTGACGGCAACAATCATTTCGGCCTGGCTCAGTTTTGCCTTTTTCAGCACCTGTGGGCTGCTTCCACTGCCCACTATGGTTTGTACATCCAGATTTTCGGAGATACTCTTCAGACGCTCCTCATCCTTGTCAATAATAATGATATCATTCCCCTCTTTGGAGAGGATATCTGCAATATTATAGCCGACTTCTCCGGCTCCTATGACGATGACTCTCATTTCTATAAAATCCCTAGCTTAGTTTACTATATCAATGGTAATTTTATCTTTTACACTTACCTTGAACTCGTGCATTCCCAGGACGATTTCATCAAAAAAGTTCCTGTCACTCAGCACTACCATGTCGGATGTCACATTCCCATTCCCCTGTTTTAGATTTCCGGAATGGAATATTCCCGACACCACTGTCGCTGCCATCTTAGGCACCTCCAAGTTGCATCTGCCGGAGCCGGGAATGTCAAAGGCAAAGTCTACGCACTCCATTTCGCCCAGCGTTTGTGAGATAGTGTGTCCCGCCGCATATAATTTTTCATATGTTAATTGAGTTGATTCTCCCAGCCCCACGAGAAGTATCTTAGGACAGGGAATCCGATGATCGGAGCAGATGACAACCTTTTCCATAAAAGCACCCGTGATCCTGCCTGCCGCGATCAGTTTTGATACCAGACCGTTCAGACGCCAATCCGCAAGACCGCAGTAACCCCTGGGAGGCCTTTCATCGGAAAAAAATCCGAAGGCCAGACTGTCATATGCTAATACATCCAACGGTTCTGACGATACCTTAATTTGCATCTTTTCCCCAGAGTTTCGCATAGATGGCATCAAGAATGCCATTTATGAAAGAACCCGAATTATCCGAACCATAATGCTTTCCTATGTCAATCGCCTCATTCAGGGTCACCTTAGGGGGAATGTCATCGCAGTACAGGAATTCATAGACTGCCATCCTGAGAATGTTTTTGTCCACTATTGACATCCGTTCCAGTGACCAGTGCTCGGAACAATTTGTTATCAGATCATCTATTTCTTTAATGTGATCAAGCGTATATCTTATCAACTGCTCGGAGAATTCAGCCGTCTCCCGTGGCATTCCAAAATTACCCCGGAAGAGCTCCATGGCTTCATCAACGTCGATCTTTGAAGCATCAACCTGATAGAGAACCTGCAGGGCGATCTCTCTGGCCTTTCTTCTGCGACTCATCGATCCCTCTGGTTCAGATAGTGATTACAAAAGCTTAAAGAGGTTAGCCATCTCTATAGCTGATATGGCGGCATCCCATCCCTTGTTACCCGATTTTGCGCCGGCCCTTTCTATAGCTTGTTCTATCGTGTCTGAAGTAATGATACCGAAAGCAACCGGCGTCTCTGTCTCCAATGTTACAAGCGCGATGCCTTTGGATACCTCGGCACTTACATACTCAAAATGGGGCGTGGCACCCCTTATCACTGCCCCAAGGCATATAATCGCATCAAAGCTGCCGCTCTTTGCAAGCTTTTTTGTCACGAGCGGTATCTCAAAGGCGCCGGGAACCCTTACGATACTGATATCTTTGTCATCCGCATCCGATCTCTTCAGGGCATCCATTGCTCCTTCTATGAGCTTCCCGCAGATGAAATCATTAAACCGGCTGGCTACTATACCAAACCTGAGTCCCTTGGCAATTATCTTTCCCTCTATTATTTTCGGCATAACAGGTTCTCCATTCATTTCTGACGGTCTCGCAAAAAGCTGACTGGTGATTGGCCACAACAGATTCGATCTGTTGTGGTTTCAAAAATGACCAGAACCAGACTTCCACGAAGCTATCATTGTTATATTTCCAATAAATGCCCCATCTTATTTTTCTTTGTTTTCAGATAGCGAACATTGTTCTCATTCGGCTTGATCTCGATGGGAACCCTTTTCACGACTTTCACGCCGTACCCTTCAACCCCCACAATCTTCTTGGGATTGTTTGTCATCAAACGCATCTTTCTGACTCCCAGATCAACAAGGATCTGCGCCCCTATTCCGTAATCTCTGAGATCGTTTTTGAACCCCAGCTCAATATTCGCCTCGACGGTATCCCTTCCATGCTCCTGCAGATTATAGGCCTTTATCTTGTTCGCGAGCCCGATGCCTCTGCCCTCCTGATGCATATATACTATGACACCCTTTCCTTCTTTGTCCACCATCTCCATGGCCTTATGAAGCTGATCACCGCAGTCACAACGCAGTGATCCGAAAAGATCACCGGTTACACATTCGGAATGCACCCTGACAAGCACTTCATCTTCAGATTGTATATCACCCTTGACGAGGGCGATATGTTTCATTTCGTCCACATCGTTTTCATAGACGATGATCTTAAATTCTCCACCGTATTTGGTGGGAAGCGTGGCTTCGGCAATCCTTTTTATAAGGCGCTCATGCTGCATCCTGAAATCTATAAGGTCGGCGACTGTGACAATCCTGATGCCGTGCTTTTCAGCGAAGACTTCGAGATCAGGCATTCTCGCCATGGAACCATCTTCCTTCATGATCTCGCAGATAACGCCCGCGGGTTTCAGATACGCCAGTTTAGCGAGATCAACGGATCCCTCGGTCTGTCCGGTCCGGACCAGAACGCCACCCTTCTTTGCCCGTATGGGGAAAACGTGTCCCGGACTCACCAGATCTTCAGACTTTGCTTCGTCGGCGACCGCTGTTAGTATAGTCGTTGCCCTGTCTTTCGCGGAGATTCCTGTAGTTACCCCCTTTCTTGCCTCAATGGAAACTGTAAAGGCCGTACCGAATTGGGATCTGTTATTAGTAGTCATCAGTGGAAGGTTTAGCCTGTCTGCAAGCTCACCCGCCATGGAAAGGCATATCAAACCCCTACCATATCTTGCCATGAAGTTGATAGCCTTCGGCGTGACATGCTGCGCGGCCATGCATAGATCACCTTCATTCTCTCTGTCTTCATCGTCAACCAGTATAACCATCTTGCCATTCTTTATGTCTTCGATAGCTTCATTTATTGTGCTAACCATTTCTATTCCTTTTGTTTATAGTTATTTATTTTCTTTATTACAGAATTATTCTAAGAATCCATGTTCCGACAGAAACCCTGTATCGATACCCCTGTCGGGACGAATAAATTTCTCTACATATTTTCCCAGGATATCCGTCTCCACATTGACCTGGTCGCCTGCCTTCTTTAGCCAGAGTGTCGTCTCCCGGGCAGTGTGAGGAATAATATTAACATAAAATCTGTTTTTTTCACATTTGTTAACCGTAAGGCTGATACCGTCCACAGCAACAGAACCCTTCTGGACAATATACCTGCCGAACTCTTCCCCTATCTCCACCCCAAATATGACGGAAGTTGACCTCTCCTTTTTTTCGCGGATATCTCCGACGCAATCGACATGTCCAAGCACAAAATGTCCACCAAGGAAAGAGTCCAATTTAAGGGCTTTTTCCAGATTGACCCTGTCCCCGATCGTCAATGCCTTCAGGGTTGTCTTTGCCAGGGTTTCCGCTGAGACATCCGCGGAAAAGCTACCCTCCATAACTTCAACAACGGTGAGACAGGCGCCGCTCACTGCCACGCTGTCACCTACTGTGACATCATCAAGACTCATCGACGTGCTTATACTAAGAAGGGCATCCGCTCCCCTTCTGGCGGTTCTCTTTACAATACCCACGCTCTCAACAATACCAGTAAACATTATCTGTCCTTTTTGAGAAAACCCTTCAGCTCGTCTATAAATTCATTCACATCTCTGAACTCCCTGTACACAGACGCGAATCTGACATAGGCCACCCCATCCAAAGCATGAAGTTCTTTCATGATCTTCTCACCTATAACGTGAGTGGGTATCTCCTTCAACATGGTTTCCTGGCACTCCTGCTCAACTCTGTCGACCGTTTCTTCTATAGCTTCCATGCTGATAGGGCGTTTCTCACACGCCTTTTTTATCCCTGAAACGATCTTACCCCGGTCGAAAGACTCTCTCCTGCCATCCTTCTTCACCACCACGGGAAGAACATCCTCGACATATTCGTAGGTAGTAAATCGTTTCTTACATTTCAGGCATTCTCTCCGCCTTCGTATCGCGTTGCCGTCTCTGCTTACCCGCGAATCAATAACTTTGTTTTCTGCGTTGGAGCAGAAGGGACAATTCATAGTTTCCTCACCTTTATGCCTGCTTCTTTCAGCATTTCTTCGGCAAGATCGTCGTTGTAGTCATCCCTGTAGATGACAGAGGTTATCCCGGAATTTATAATCATCTTGGAACATATTATACACGGGTGGTTAGTACAGTAAATCGTCGCGTCTTTTGTGCTGACACCATGAAGAGCAGCCTGAATGATAGCGTTCTGCTCAGCGTGAAGGCCCCGGCAAAGTTCATGGCGCTCACCTGACGGGACGCCCAGCCTATCTCTCAGGCAACCAACCTCCGGGCAGTGCCTTATCCCGGTAGGCGGCCCATTGTAGCCTGTTGCCAGCATTCGCTTGTCCCTTACAAGAACGGCGCCAACCTTGCGTCTCAGGCATGTGGAACGCCTCGACACAAGTTCAACGATGTCCATAAAATATTGGTCCCAGGAAGGACGCCCGGTCTGCGTTTCGGGTTTCATGCTCTGCGTTTCCTTATGCTGTTACTTTCTCTTCGTAGTAGATGTTCACCGCAATATCAGGCATGTCCCTACATCCGATTCATATAGAGTGGAAATCTTTCACACAGAGAGTCGACTTCTTCTCTGACCTCCTTTATGTGGTCTTCATTATTAACATCATCAATAATGTAGGCCATAAGGTGTGCTATCTTCCTCATTTCATCTTCTTTCATTCCCCTCGTTGTCAGAGCGGGTGTGCCAACCCTTATACCGCTGGTGACCATGGGGCTCTCTGTGTCAAATGGTATACCGTTCTTGTTTGTGGTTATACCCGCCCTGTCGAGTGCAGTTTCGGTGTCTCTTCCAGTAACGCCCTTGTCGGTAAGATCGATGAGTATAAGATGATTATCGGTGCCTCCGGAGACGAGACGAAGTCCTTCGTCTGTCATGGCCTCTGCCAGAGCTTTGGCGTTTTTCACAATCTGAAGCTGGTAATCTCTGAATTCCGGTTCGAGGGCTTCCTTAAATGCCACTGCCTTGGCCGCAATAATATGCATCAGAGGTCCACCCTGACTGCCCGGGAAAACGCGGTTGTTCAATATTTTGGCGAATTCTTCCCTGCACATGATTAGCCCGCCCCTCGGACCGCGCAGTGTTTTGTGGGTTGTCGATGTGACAAATTCACAAACCGGAACAGGAGATGGGTGCAAATCTGCCGCGACAAGGCCCGCTATGTGAGCAATATCCGCCATGATAACCGCTCCGGTCTTATCCGCTATTTCTCTGAAGGCTTTGAAGTCAATGGTTCTTGGATAGGCGCTTGCGCCAACGACAATGATTTTGGGGTTATGTTTTTTGGCCTGATCTTCGACTTCGTTGAAATCTATGGTTTCCGTCTCTCTGTCTACACCGTATGAAACAACATTGTAAAGCCTCCCTGAAAAATTGACCGGGCTTCCATGTGTCAAATGCCCGCCATGGGAAAGATTCATTCCCAGAACAGTGTCGCCGGGCTGGAGCGTGGCAAAATAGACCGCCATATTAGCCTGGCTTCCGGAGTGCGGCTGAACATTTACATGATCGGCACCGAAGAGTCTTTTTGCGCGCTCTATGGCAAGGTTCTCCGCGACATCGACAAATTCGCACCCGCCGTAGTATCTCTTGCCAGGGTATCCCTCCGCATATTTATTCGTCATAATGCACCCCTGGGCTTCAAGCACCGCCTCACTTACGAAATTCTCCGAGGCAATAAGTTCAAGCTTGCCGGACTGCCGTCTGGTTTCATCAAGTATAGTCCGGGCTATTTCCGGATCTCTATCCCACAAAACGGACATTATCTATCTTCCCCCTCAATATTTTTTATCTTATCGAGCCGTCTTTTGTGACGCCCACCCTCAAATTCAGTATTGAACCACACTTTGACAATGGCTGCGGCCGTTTCCGCGTCCGTGCGTCTTCCGGCTAGGACGAGTACATTAGAATCGTTATGCATTCTGCTCATGCGGGCCGTATCAGTGTCCGTACAGAGAGCAGCCCTTACGCCGGGAAATTTGTTTGCGACTATTGACATACCCACTCCGGAGCCGCAGATCAGAATCCCCTTCTTAAATTCCCCCGAAGAGATCGCACGAGCCACTTTGGCGGCAAAATCGGGATAATCTACAGAATCCTCACTGTAAGTACCAACATCAACCATCCCGTCGAAAGATTCTTTGAGTGCTTCCTTCAAATCAAACCCGGCATGATCGGATCCTATAACAATCTTCATAACAGACCCTAACCTTCAAATTTTTTAAACACAATAACGGAATTGACGCCGCCGAATCCGAAAGTGTTCGACATGGCAGCCCTGACTTCCCTGTGTTGCGCTGTGTGTGGCACATAATCCAGGTCACACTTTGGATCAGGATTATCCAGATTTATCGTCGGAGGCACAATCCCCTCTTGTATAGCCTTGACCGAAAAGATGGCCTCGACACCACCTGCGGCGCCCAGCATATGACCAGTCATGGATTTTGTCGAGCTGACGGCAAGTTTTCCGCTGTATCCACCGAAAACTTCTTTTATTGCGTCCGTCTCATATATGTCATTAAGAGGTGTTGATGTCCCGTGTGCATTTATGTAATCGATATCTATGGGTTCCATCCCGGCATCCTGCAGGGCAAGTCGCATGCACCTGACGGCTCCCGCATGCCCCGGGGGCGGCGCCGCCATGTGAAAGGCATCGCTGGTTGATCCTGTCCCGGCAATCTCGGCATATATCCCGGCGCCCCTTTCAAGGGCGTGAGACAACTCTTCCAAGATTACTATGCCACATCCCTCGCTTACGATGAAACCGTCCCTGTCCCTGTCGAATGGCCTGCTTGCCCTTTCCGGTTCCTCGTTTCTGACCGATATAGCCCTCATGGCGTTGAATCCGGCTATTGCGAGAGGGCTAACAGCGGCCTCCGTACCACCCGTTATCATAGCGTCCGCGTAACCACAGGATATGGTTCTGAAAGCGTCACTGATGGCGCTGTTGCCCGCGGCGCATGCTGTCACGGCGCAACTTATGGGACCCTTGGCGCCAGACCGTATCGATACATGTCCGGGGGCAAGATTCGCCAATACCGCCGGAATCGCAAAAGGAGACATCTTTTTCGGTCCCAGGTTGAGTATGTTCTCTTTTTCCTTTTCCATGGTGGACAGGCCCCCTATTGCGGAGCCTAGTATAACACCCACCCGCTCTCCGTTTTTGTCATCTATCACCAGACCGGAATCGCTCAGTGCCATTTCTGAGGCCGCCAGGGCATATATTATAAAATCATCCAGCCTGCGGCGTTCCTTGAAATCTACAAAGGTCAGAGGATCAAAG
>JAUXBI010000115.1 GCA_030619435.1 Syntrophaceae bacterium | reverse complement strand
TTGCCACATATTCGGCATATCCGAATGAAGCAGTTATCAGTACCACAAAAGCCGCCAGTATCAATGTTTGTAATGTTCTTTTCATGATCTATATCCTCCTTTTGTAATTGTCTTTTGCCTTTTAGTAATGGAATAACCGTGCCAGATCCCGTATTTCAGGACAAAATAATTGTAACATACTGAGTATACTGACGTTATTCTGATGGATAGGATAAGGAAATATGGTCTAAAGGCATCAAGATACGTGATTGGTTAAAAGAAACGTACAACAGGGTTGAATGAAATGTTTATAAAAAGAACATGGGAAAGGGAGCTTCCCACGGTCAAAGTAGGGGGCGAATCTTTAGGACCCATTTTCCAAAGGTGCCTGGGAACTGATTAGGCTGGGGGGAGGTGACGGTAACGGTGTTCTTGGAGACGTGGAAGACAACGCTCCAAATGGGAGAGACAGGGATGACAATGGCATTTCTGACAGGTACCAACCAAATATGCTATTCCTCCCGTTGGCAGATGGAATAGATTACGTTACAGTTGAAATGCAGCGTGGTAGTTCATTTCCCTATCTTTTGATACCTGCAGTAAATTCCGATAATATCATTTTTCTTTTGCATCAACCTGTAGTCGGTTATACCTTTCCACTTGACAAAGATGCCGTTTGCTGGACAATTGCAGCGAGACGGGAAATTGGGGGCACTATTATGGCAAAGGGGAGGGACGATATGAGCGATCGGGAACTTGAGATACTGGCTTTGAAATATGGCCTGTCTATGGATCTTCTTCGAGAATACCGCGGGATATTCCGGAGAAATGAAATCCCTGTCTCTCTCAGTGGTAAAACACCGGAACATGCGGAACGGATAGTTATGGTTTCGACCCATGGTTACTGGGGAGATCCACCCCCCGCCGGTGTTCTTGATACGGGTGGGCAGACTTACTATGTGCTGGAGGTATCAAAGACATGGGCGCAGCAGGGAAGGGAAGTAATAATTGTTGCAAGGCACTTTGAACCCTATCCGCGCGTGGAACGCTTTGCTGAGAACCTGTGGCTTGTCCGGATTCCGGCGGGCGGAGATGAGTTTGTGCGCAAGGAGGATATCTATCCTCTTGTCCCACAACTGGCGGAGGGTGTGGTTGCCGTGGCATCCCTCTTTGGTGCTCATGCCGTGATGGGACACTACGCAGACGGGATGGTCTGCGCATTGGAGACGGGGGAAAGGATGGAGATACCGGTGGTGGCAATTCCTCATTCACTAGGAATAAACAAGGTAATTTCCCTCGGACTGGACCCGGACGATCCCGGCATGTGGTTTGACAGGCAATACAACTTTGGAACAAGAGAAGATTTTGAGCTGGCATCCCTCAGGGGAGCTAATTTCGAGATAGCGAACACACTCAGAGAGCCTGCTATCCTGAACAAATACTATGGATGTGATTTTCCAAATGTTGTCATGCCGGCCGGCGCCGGGACGGCCTTTTTTGATATCGGCAGGAAGCCTCAAACGGAAACGCTGGAGCAATACGGTCTGATCCCGGACCGGTATCTCATCTATTTCGGACGTTTCTCTGAAGCGAAAAATGTCCCGGGGGTGGTGAAGCTCTTTGGCGAGGCAAAGAACTTTGATCCCCGGCTTATGGAAGGGATAAAACTTGTGCTTGTGGGAGGATCTCCAGGGGACCCTCTGCCTGAAGAGGTGTCTGTTGAGAAGCATGTAACCGATGCAATAACGGAATACAAATTAACAAACGACGATATCGTAAGGCTTCCCAGCCAGCCATGGAGTGTCTTGGCGGTTCTCGCGCACCACTGTCTGTCCTATATCGGCATGCAGTTTATGGAACCATTCGGCATGGGCGTCGCGGAGGCCATGGCGGCATCTACCCCTGTTGTTATTTCCAGGGAGGCGGGCATAACAAAGTGGATAAAGGATGGTCGTGACGCTATTGTCGTGGACCCCGGTGATCCGCGCGCCGCCGCCCGGAAATTAATCGGGATTATGAAGAAGAGCGGCGCATTGGGGAAAATTGCTTCCAGCGGGCACGCCCTCGCGCTGGACACATTCAACTGGAAAGCTATCGGAACACGACAAGGGGAGATCATAGATTCTCTCTGCCGGGGGGAACCCCCCATCGGTGCTGTTGAGGGGAGCATAACACAGAAAAAAAGAGATGGGCGCGCCTATCACAGGGCGATTTTCGCCTGGCGTGGAGATCCCCCGGAGATTAAGTCACGGCATGAAAAGGCCGCAAGGGGTCTGCTCCCTTATATTATTGAACAGACAGATGACCTGCGACGCAAGGGAAAGCGGACAATCGTTGTGCTCGGGGGAGAATCGGGGGCGGGAAAGACCGAGATAGCGGAATACCTGAGGTATCTTCTAAGGGGTGAAAAGATACAGGGCACCACAATAGCGGGAGACGCCTTCTTTAAACTGGTGCCGGAGGCAAACCACCGGGCGCGTCTTGACGCGTATTCAAAGGGAGAATTAAAAAAATATGTGGGCCCGGGCGAAGTGGATCTGGAACATCTGAATTCCATACTGGGAAATGCCGCCGACAGGAATATAAATGAGGTCTTTGTGCCATCCGACTGCAGGCGGCTTGGTTCGAGAAGATACGCGCGCGTACCGGTTGCGCTTGCCCGGGTGGATGTTGTTCTTGTTGATCTGACCTATGGGTTGGCCCTGAAAAACGCGACACTCAAGGTATTTCTTGAATCAGATTACCGGGAAAGAATAGCCACAGTGAAGAAAAGAAATCTGGCCCGCGATCCAGACCAGGATTTTGACTTCATTATGAGGGTCCTCGAGATAGAACATCAGATCATACAGGGATTGAGGGATCAGGCCGATATTATTGTTACGAGTGATTACAAGGCAAAGCCGCTATAAATAGCTCCAGTTTTGATTAAACATTAAACATTCAAAATTAAACATTGCTTCTATATTTATTCTATGTTCCTGCAGGTGGTTCCCCTCGATACCCGGATCAGGATGGCGATGAGGAAGACCATGAAAAGAACCATACCTCCCGCGAACAAGTATACCGCGCTGAGACTCCATGTTTCCTTGATCCAACCCACGATGTAAACGGCAAGAGACCCTATCCCGAAAACCAGAACGAATTTTATGCCGTACCCGGTGCTTCTCCATCTGCTCGGCGTATATTTTGCCACAAGACTATTCTCAATGGGCTGCATTCCCAGGGAGAAAAATATGTAAATGGCGGCCGATATAACGAGCAGCCCCTGGCTTAACACGCCCATCAGGATGATGAAGGGAAGACTAATGCTGTGAAATGCAAGATACATCCACCTGAGATCGTACTTGTCCGCCATTCTGCCTCCCGCAATCTGGCCCATGATACCAAACATATAAATGAGCGAGGTCAGCAGTGCGGCAACCGCCGTCTTTGCCCCGGTAATGTTATGCAGGTCTATACCGCTGAGAAAGTCCCAGAGGAAAGAGGCCTTTAGCTCAAGATAAGCCGGAAGGACAATGCCATTTCCCCTGTAGACAAGACCGGCAATGGTCATGATAACGCACAGGATCAGAAAATATTTCATATTATTATTATTATTTTCAGAACCGGAGGCATTTCCCCCTGCCTCTTCGTGTACCGGTGTCTCGTCGATATTTATCATGAACATCATAACCCCCCAGATAATGCTCAAGGAGCCGATCATCAGATAGGTGGCCTTCCACCCGATCAACCAGTTCAGGAGACCGGCCGCGAAGGGTGCGCTGACCATCCCAAGATTTCCCGCGACCCCGTTAATACCGAGGGCCATCCCCCTGTTCTTCATGCCGAGCGATATCAATCCCATTCCGGCGGGATGATAAATACTGGCGAAGAAACCGATGATGGCAAGGGAAAGCATTATGGATGTCCGGGTGTCTGAAAAAGCGGTCAATATGGCGCCTGAGCCGGTACCCGCAAAAAAGATTATCAGGGTAATGCGGTTATTGAATCGATCCGAAATCATTCCCCAGGGCAGGGCGGCAAGTCCGTACAGGAGATACATGAGGAAACCCAGCATCAGCACATCTTCCAGGTTCATTTTCAGCGAAATCATGAGCGGTATGGCCAGCGCGGGAAACATTACCTCGTAGAAATGTGTGAAAAAATGTCCGACACAGGTAAAGATCATTATCTTTTTTTCATTGTTCATAAAGGGAACTCTTCGATCACTGCCCGGGTTATCGGGTTTATTCTCCAAGCGTGTACCTGAACTTTGCTACTATATTGAGCTTTGCCAGGCCGAATGCTGCGGGAAAGGGTGAAAATGGAGCGGCCGATCTTATGGCGTGCAGCGATTCCGCATCGAGCAAGCCATAACCTGATGAAGTGATGACGCGGGAATCCGTAAGAATGCCCTTTTCCACTATTGAAAACTCGACTACAGTAGTTCCCCCTTCTCCACTGGCAAAGGCATCGTCGGGATATGACCACTTTCTATCTATACGTTCTTTTATCTGAAGCAGATATGGATAGTATTTCGTGTCCGTGTTGTTAAGGTTAATGGTATCTACAGCGCCGTCCCTGGTGGATTTACGGATATTCTCCGGTGAATTGCGCAAGGTTTTTTCTTCACTGCCGGGTGTGTTTCCGGTTTTGCCCGGACGTTTTTCGAGACTGACGGTAAAAACATCTCCCCCGTTTGAGAAACCGTCTCCAAGGAAGCCCGACAAGGCCAGAACGACTATGTGACCCGCAAGTGAAAGCATTATGGTTATTAAGAAAATCTTTTTTGAAATCATATCCTCTACCGTTAGGTGCATTATATACGGTACTTTCGAGATAGTTTCCATCCGGAAATGGCCTTTTACTGCTTATTATGATATTATTTTTAGGTGCAAAGCGATGAACATTTTATGAAGATGGCTCTTGATGAGGCCAAATCCGCTCTTGAATCGGGAGAAGTTCCCGTTGGCGCGGTGATCACCATGGAAGGCAGGGTGCTTGCGAAGGCCCATAACAGTCCCATCCTGATGAAAGACCCGACCGCTCACGCAGAAATACTTGCTATTCGGGAGGCCGCAGACAGAACGGGAAATTACAGGCTTACCGGAACAACGATCTATGTGACCGTTGAACCCTGCGTAATGTGCGCGGGTGCAATCATCCACGCGAGGGTAGAGAGACTTGTATTCGGCGCTACGGATCCCAAGGGAGGTGCCCTTTCTCTCTATGACATGTTTGGTGACAGAAAACTCAACCATTTTGTCGATGTAACGGGCGGGGTACTCAGGGAGGAATGCGGTGAAATTTTGAGTAGATTTTTCCGCGAAAAAAGGATATGAGGGCAAGTTCTGTAAAAATGGATGAATAGTTTGTCTTTACGTGGAGAGGTACCGAAGTGGTCGTAACGGGATCGACTCGAAATCGATTTGGGGGCCAAAAGCTCTCACGTGGGTTCGAATCCCACCCTCTCCGCCAATTATCACTTTTAGATGTTACCTATAACGCAATTATTAAAATTGAATCTGGAGCAAATAAAGATCCGATAATTGATACTCTACCCAAAATTGCTAAAGCCATCGGTGTTAACGTAGGTAATTTAATACAAAAATAATTTATGGCAAAGATAAAAGATATTCCAAAAGTAGATAGACCACGGGAAAAATTCCTTAAGAAAGGTCCCGAAGCACTTTCAAAAAGTGATCTTTTGGCAATTGTTCTCGGAAGTGGAATAAAAGGGAAAAATGTTCAAAAACTTGCACAACAAATTATTAAAAAATTTAGCAAAACCTTTTTGAATGTAACAGTTAAAGATTTGCAGACCGTTGACGGAATTGGACCAGCAAAAGCACTTCAAATTGCGGCAGCAATTTCTTTAGTAAAAAGATTTTA
>JAUXBI010000205.1 GCA_030619435.1 Syntrophaceae bacterium | reverse complement strand
GTCCATCAACTATACCCTTGAAAACAATCCCCCGCTCCTCATAATTTTTGAATTCATCAAAGCTTGAGCAGCCGGGTGACAGCAGCACAATGTCGCCGGATGTCGAATTGTCGCGAGCCATATTGACGGCATCCTTCAGCTTCCCCACAATTTCAGTCCTTACGATTCCACCGATGAAAGAATTTATCTCTTTTCCGGCTTCACCGAAGACGATCAGCATTTTGACCTTTTCCCTTATAAGCTCCGCAAGTATTCCAAAATCCCCGCCTTTGTATCTGCCTCCCATAAGGAGCACAACCGACCCGGGGAATGATTCGAGCGCCCTGTATACCGCGTCCACATTTGTACCCTTGGAATCGTTGTAATACTCTACACCCTCCACAGTTCCGGCAAATTCTATCCTGTGAGGGATGCCGGTAAAAGTCTCCAGCACATCAACAATCTTTCCGGGTGGGCATCCGCACATGCTCGAGGCAAGTACGGCGGCCATAACATTCTCCAGATTGTGCGCGCCTTTCAATCTTATCGACCGGATGGGGTATTTTTCATCCCTTCCGGCAGCACAGAATCTCAATGATTCACCATCGATAAACATCCCCTCCTGCAACCTTGAAGATGAACTGAAACATGAGATATGTTCAGTCAGCAGCCTCTTCGAAAGATCCGTCGACACAGGGTCATCCGCATTCAGAATAGCAAGGTCCCCTTTCCCCTGACATGCGAATATCCTTTCCTTTACAGAGCGATATTCTTCAAAAGATCCATGATAATCGAGGTGGTCACAGCTTACATTCAGAAGCATCGCGATAAATGGGTGAAAATTTCTGACCCACTGCAACTGGAAACTGCTTACTTCTATCACTACGTAATCGTCTTCCTGTCTGTCGTTTACATACGATATGAGCGGATTGCCTATATTGCCACCGACAAAAACCCTCCTGCCACAATGCGCCAGTATTCTGCCCAGCAGACTGGTCGTGGTCGTTTTCCCATTTGTGCCGGTAATCGCGATAGCCGGTTTTTTCAAATACCCGGAGGCAAGTTCCAGCTCGCTTAGAATCGGAACCCCCATCTTCAAACCCTCCACGAGCAGACGGTTGAATGGTGGAACACCCGGTGAAGGCACAATCATATCAGTTCGCGAAAGAACGTCCGTATCATCCTGTCTAATGTCCAATTCTACATCCGCCAGCCCCGTAAAGGCCTCAACGGCATCTCCAAGCTCAGAGACAGGTTTTTCATCGGCAATCATAACCCTGGCCCCCTTATCAATCAGGAATTCGGCCATCGCCACACCCGTTTTGCCCAGCCCGATTACTAGGACCCTCTTTCCGCTTAGATCCATGAACATTCACCCTAGACTGTTCCTCTTACCTCAGTTTCAATGTACTTATGGCGATAAGCGCAAGGATAATGGAAATGATCCAGAAACGCACAATGACCTTGGGCTCCGCCCATCCCTTCAATTCAAAATGGTGGTGTATGGGTGCCATCCTGAACATACGTTCCCCGTTAGACATCTTGAACCAGCCTACCTGGAAAATGACCGAAATCGTCTCAACTACAAATATGCCTCCTACTATAACGAGGAGTATCTCCTGTTTTGTGAGGACGGCTATAGTACCCAGAGCGCCTCCCAGCGAGAGTGAACCCACGTCTCCCATGAACAGTTGAGCGGGATAGGTGTTGTACCAGAGGAAACCGGCTCCGGCTCCGACCATCGCGCCGCAAAAGACCGCAAGTTCTCCCACTCCCGCCACATATGGAATCTGGAGATACCCAGACAACCTTATATTCCCGGCAAAATAGGCAAAAAGAAGATAGGTCGCGAAGCACATCGTTGCCGGACCTATGGCAAGACCATCAAGGCCGTCTGTAAGATTTACCGCGTTTGCCGCTCCTACAATAACAAATGTGGAAAGGATTACATAACCCCAGCCAAGATCAGGAAGAACGGTTTTGAAAAATGGCACTGTAAGATTCGAGCTGAAATCCGGGTTCATGTACAAAACAATACTCACAAAAAACGCTATCATAATCTCCGCGGCAAGCCTGACTGTCCCCGGAACCCCCCTGCTGTTTCTGTTTGATAATTTCCGGTAATCATCCCAGAAACCGATAAGGCCAAATCCCACCGTTACCATGAGAATAGTCCAGATATAGCCCACGTTGAGTTTTGCCCAGAGAAGAGTTGATATGACAACAGAAAAGATAATAAGGATGCCACCCATCGTGGGTGTGCCCTTTTTTGAAAGATGAGAGTCGGGACCGTCACCGCGGATAGGTTGCTCCACGCTGAGGGATTGAAGTTTACGAATCATCCAGGGACCAAGGATAAAACAGATGACCAGAGCGGTTATCGTCGCGTATATCGTTCTGAAGGTTATGTAACGAAATACATTAAGCCACGAATATGTATCGCTGAATGAATATAAGAAGTGATAGATCATTTCTAAGTTCTCCCGGTCAAGCCCTCAAGATACCGTAAGATATAGCCATCTATTCAGCTATGGTCACTTAACTGAACTCCTCTATTATTACCTGGAGGAATTCCTCCATCTTCATGCCTCTCGATCCTTTTACCAGGATCCAGTCTTCTTCGCGCAACAGGGAACGGAGAGTTTCTATTATTCTGTCCGGTGTTTCGGCAAAATATATATGGTCTTCCCTGAGTCCCCCCTCTATAGCACCCCTTGCCACAGCTCCCGCAAAATTTCCCCTGAGGAATATACTGCCCACGCCGGTATCAGCCATGGCCCGCCCAATCTCTTCGTGCAGCCTTTCAGCCTCTTGCCCCAGTTCGAGCATATCTCCGAAAATAACAATGCTCTCATTATTTCCCTTTAAATCGTTCAATGCCTTGAGGGCCTCCATTGCCGAGGCGGGGTTGGCGTTGTAGGTGTCATCAATAACAATGCCGCCCCCTTTTAGCCTGTGGACATCCATACGGCCCTGTATCTGTCTGAATCCCGACAACCCGTCACAAATCAGATCGTATTCAATATCCATGGCCCGGCAGGCCGCCGCGCAGGCCAGAGCATTGTATATATTATGTCTGCCGACGACGGTCATATCGATACCTTTACCTGTTCCCCCCATCTCCAGTGTAAAACTGACTCCTCGCTCACCCCTCATAAAGATACGTTCAGCACGGACAAACGCATTCTCATCAATACCGAAACTGATGTTTCTTCCAATCCACCGGTCCGCCAATATTCTTGAAAATGAATCGTCTCTGTTAATAACGGCCACGCCGTTATCTCTCATATTGAAAAAGAGATCCCCCTTTTCCTCCATGACTACATCCACAGACCCAAACCCCTCCAGATGGGCCGGTCCTATATTAGTGATAACACCGATATCCGGCTCGGCAATGGCTGTGAGTCTTTCTATCTCTCCCCTCCGGTTGGTTCCCATCTCAAT
>JAUXBI010000045.1 GCA_030619435.1 Syntrophaceae bacterium | reverse complement strand
CTTCCCGATGGACAGCAAATTTTACACCGGGACTGATAAAAACGGCCAGCAGAAGGACGCAATTGTAAAGATCGGCCCGTCTTTCGCGCTCAACAACGAATCGGGAACCGGCAAGTACCGGGTAACCAGCCGTGAACAGGGCGTAAAAATCGTATTTGAAGAGTTCCCTGACTACTGGGATAAAAAATCTCCGGGAAATGTTGACAAGATCATACTTACACCCATTAAGAATGACGCCACTCGTGTGGCAGCACTCCTTTCAGGCGATGTCGACTTCATTATGCCGGTACCGCCCCAGGATTACTCGAGAATCAGAAAAGATAAAAAAAGCAAACTGATTACCCTGTCGGGCAGCAGGATTATCACCTGTCAGTTGAACTCGAAACGCTCTCCCGAACTTGCGAATAAGCTGGTCCGCCAAGCCATAGTGTACGCGACAAATAACAAGGGAATCGTCAAGAAGATCATGAAGGGGACAGCTTCCGTGGCCGCCCAGCAGGCGCCCAAAGGCTTCGCCGGATATAAGGAAACTCTGATCCCGCGTTACAATCTTAAGAAGGCCAAAGCCCTGATGAAGGAAGCCGGTTACGCGAATGGCTTCGAATGCACGATGATTTCTCCTAATAACCGGTATGTCAATGATGAAAAAATTGCCGAGGCCTTCGCGACAATGCTGGCCAAGATTAAGATAAAGGTAAATCTCAAAACCATGCCCAAGGCTCAGTACTGGGATCAGTTCGACGCACAGGTAGCGGACATGCAGATAATCGGATGGCACCCGGACACGGAAGACTCCGCCAATTACACCGAGTTCCTGCTGATGTGCCCCGACAAGGAGACCGGTTACGGCCAGTATAACAGCGGAAATTACTGCAATCCCGAGGTGGACAAACTTGTGCTTGCCTCTCAGACAGAGACCGACCTCGTGAAAAGATCGGCCATGCTTCAAAGGGTCGAGCAGATACTGTATGATGATGCCGCGTTCGTGCCCTTCCACTGGCAGAATCTCTCATGGGCCGGCAAGAACAAGGTGGGCATAAGACGTATTGTAAATGTCCAGAACTTCCCTTACTTTGGTGACCTCGTAATCAAATAACATGATGTCACCCGCAAGGGATTTTCATTTCACAAACGCTTAGATGAACCGGGGGCAATATCTGCTGACAGCGGGTTTTGCCCCCATGTATTGTCAACCGCTTCTGCCGGGTTAAGGGGCAAGGGAATAATCCCCTGATCCTTAATCCCTCACCCATTTGCCGTCAGGTATTCTATATGTTCGCGTTCATTGTCCGCCGGATAACGCAGGCCATCATTGTAATGCTTGTGATCGGCCTGCTGGGTTTCTCCATAAAACAGAAGATTGGAGATCCCGTCAGGGATATCGTGGGGGTCTCTGTTTCAGTCGCCGAAAGGGATGCCCTGCGGGATAAGCTGGGGCTTAACGACCCTTTTCTTACACAGTATGTCCGCTTTATAAAAAACGCCGTCCACGGTGATCTGGGCATGTCTTTCTTCTTCAAAAGGCCAACCCTTGAAGTAATCCTGTCAAAGGCCCCGGCAACCCTTGAGCTTGTCTTTGCAAGCAGTCTTATAATAATTCTTCTGTCTATTCCGCTCGGCATCTATACCGCTATAAACCCCAGGAACCTGCCTTCCAGAATCATCATGGGCGGAAGTATCGTGGGTGTTTCCATACCGGTATTCCTGACCGCAATAATCCTCATATATATCTTCGCGGTGGAACTGCACTGGATGCCGTCGTTTGGCCGTGGAGAGACGGTCAATATATGGGGGTGGGAGAGCGGTTTTTTTACACTGGACGGGCTGAAACATCTTATACTGCCGAGCATTGCGCTTTCCTCTATTATGCTTCCCCTCTTCATACGCCTGATACGTTCGGAGATGATGGAGATACTGGAGACAGAATACGTTAAATTCGCCTGGGCAAAGGGTCTCTCACGCTGGCGTATCTGGTTCCTGCATGCATTCAAGAACACGCTCCTTCCCGTGATCACCGTCGGCGGGGTTCAACTGGGCATACTTATCGCCTATACCATTCTCACAGAAACGGTCTTCCAGTGGCAGGGAATGGGATTCATGTTTCTCGAAGCGGTCGAACGCTCCGACACATCCCTCCTCGTGGCATACATAATAGTGGTTGGCGCGTTATTTGTTGTGGTCAATACGATAGTGGATATCATCTACGGCCTGGTTAATCCCACAGTAAGGATAACGGGAAGAAAATGAAACAGTGGAAACGCTTTAAGAATTCATACTTTCTGCACAGCTTCAAGCGCGACCGGGTCGCCATTGTAAGTTTCGTGGTTCTTCTGACACTTATCCTGCTCAGCATTCTGGCTCCGGTCATCGCGCCTCACAATCCCTACGACACAGCCAGCATTGATATCATGAACGCGGAAATGCCCCCATCATGGATGGAAGAAGGAAATCCGGATTTTATCCTGGGAACGGACATTCAGGGAAGGGGTCTCCTGAGCACCATGCTGTACGGCCTGCGCCTTTCCGTCATGATCGGTTGCGGGGCGGTCTTCCTACAGGCGATCATAGGCATTTTCATAGGCATGATCTCCGGATACGCGGGGGGGAAAGTTGATTCGTTTCTGATGCGTATAGCGGACGTCCAGCTTTCATTCTCCACCCTTATGGTTGCCATTATGATCAGCGCCATATTCCAGGTTGCCTTCGGGGTGAGCCGCTACGAACAGCTGGCCGTTCCCCTCCTTGTGCTGATCATCGGTCTGGCCGAGTGGCCCCAGTATGCCAGGACGGTGCGGGCCTCTGTGCTGGGTGAGAAAAACAAGGAATATGTGGAGGCCGCCCGTGTTATAGGGCTGAGTCCAAGGAGAATCAGGTGGAGGCACATCCTGCCCAACACCATGTCCCCGGTACTTGTCATTTCCACGATACAGGTGGCCAATGCCGTGATGAGTGAGGCGGCGCTTTCCTTCCTCGGACTGGGCATGCCGATTACGAAACCTTCCCTGGGATCCCTCATAAACTCCGGTTTTGAGTATATTTTCAGCGGTTCCTGGTGGATTACTCTCTTCCCGGGAATACTGCTGGTAGTCTTCGTGCTGGTGATAAATCTACTGGGCGACTGGTTGAGAGACGTGTTGAATCCGAAATTGTACAAGGGGTAATAGTCTGTCATGAACCACCTGTTGGAAGTAAAAGACCTGGAAGTCAAGTTCGGCCTTAGAATGGGTGACCTCACAGCCATAAACGGCGTGAGTTTCACACTGGACAGGAGTGAGCGCCTCGGTCTGGTCGGAGAAAGCGGGGCAGGCAAATCGGTGACGGGGTTTTCCATCATCAATCTGATAAGCAAACCTGGTTATATCTCCGGAGGCAGTGTTATCTTCGAGGGCAGGGACCTGACCAGATTGACGGACGAAGGGATGCGTCACATACGCGGAAACCTTATCAGCATGATATTCCAAGACCCGATGATGACCCTCAATCCCGTCCTTACCATAGGCACACAGATGGTTGAAACGCTGCAGGCGCACATGGACATATCCAGAAAAGACGCGGAAGGTATCGCACTTAAAAAACTGCGAAAGGTTCACATCCCTTCTCCTGAAAAACGTCTGAAACAATACCCGCACGAGTTTTCGGGAGGAATGCGCCAGCGCATCGTAATCGCCATCGCCCTTCTCACCGATCCAGCGCTTGTCATAGCGGATGAACCCTCAACCGCGCTTGACGTTACCATACAGGCGGAAATTATGGATCTGCTTCTTGAACTATGTGAATCGGAAGGAACGGGACTTATCCTTATTACGCACGATCTTGCCGTGGTATCGCAGGTAACGCAGAAGATTGCGGTAATGTATGCCGGCAAGATAGTGGAAGCGGGACCGACTGAGGATATCATCGACAATCCGCTGCATCCCTACACACAGGGGCTCATAAAGGCCCTCCCCGACGGCCGCAACCCCGGAACCAGACTGAACCAGATACCGGGAGTAATGCCGTCCCTCATCGATATCCCCCCGGGATGCGCGTTTCATCCACGCTGCATGATCCGGGGCGACATATGCAGGCGTGAATCACCCGCACTGAGAGAAATATATGGATACCGCAGCATGGTGGCCTGTCATATGCTGGACGCGGCGGAGAAACAGGCGGGAGCAAACGTGGCGAAATGAAAAACAGCCCGTAGGTTGGGTAGAGCGCAGCGAAACCCAACAAAAAAACTGCAAACGCGATAAAATGAAAAACAGACTGATAGACATAAGAAATCTGGTTAAACATTTCGACATATCCGGAGGCCTGCTGGAACAGATGGCGCTCAGAAATGGACGCATTGTCAGGGAACGAACCGTTGTAAAGGCAGTCAATGACGTAAGTCTTTTCATACACCCCGGTGAGACTCTAAGTGTAGTGGGAGAGAGCGGCTGCGGAAAATCAACCCTTGCCCGTGCCCTTCTGGGGTTGTATCCACCCGACGGCGGCGAGATCTATTATCGCGATGACAGGATTGACGGGTTGACACAGCAACAGATGCTGCCCTACCGCGCGAAGATGCAGATGATCTTCCAGGATCCCTACGCCTCGCTGAATCCTCGCATGACAGTACAGCAAACCCTGGAAGAACCTATCGTCTTTCATAACCCTTCCATCTCCGGCAGCGAGGTAAAAGACCGGGTGGCCGGAATTATGAAACAGGTTGGAGTAGACCCGAAGTGGGTTGACCGTTATCCCCATGAATTCTCCGGGGGGCAGAGACAGAGAATCAGCATAGCGAGGGCGCTGATGGTCGATCCGGAGTTCGTGGTGGCCGATGAACCTGTCTCCGCGCTTGATGTATCCGTGCAGGCACAGATACTCAACCTTCTCATGGACGCGCAGGAAACACGTGGGTTAACCTACATGTTTATCACACATGATCTCTCGGTCGTGAGACATATCAGCTCGCGTGTGGTGGTCATGTATCTTGGAAGAGTGTGCGAACTGGCACCGACGGTAAATCTATTCGAATCTCCCGGACATCCCTACACACGAGCTCTCCTCAGCGCCATTCCAGACCTTTACGATCACAAACACAAATACATAAAGCTGAAGGGCGAGGTGCCCACACCCATAGATCTGCCGCCCGGGTGCGTTTTTCACGGCCGATGCCCCCACGCGAATGAACGCTGCTCGCGTGAAATCCCCGCTCTCAATCACCAGGGTCAGGGGGTTTATGTTGCCTGCCACGCAATCGAAGAGGGACGACTTAAGTAAAAGGGGTCGAGGATTCAAGGATTCGAGGGTTCGAGTGAATTGCTGAAAACCTACAAATAATCGGGGACAGGTTTAAACCTGTCCCCACTGGTCTATTCGCTGCGAAAAGACTTTTTACCAGCTGAATCGGAGAAAAACCTGAAAATAGATGAATATAGAAGATATTGAACTGAAGAAAATAAAGGGATTCATCGCGCGGGAGGAGGCCATGCGCCTCTATGAACTGGCGAAGGAGGCAAGCCTCATCGGCCCCTGCCTGGAGATAGGAAGCTACTGCGGAAAGACCGCCTCTTACATCGGCATGGGTTGCAGAGAAAACGGGGGCATACTCTTCTCCATCGATCACCATCGGGGATCGGAAGAACAGCAACCGGGAGAGGAATATTTTGATCCGGATCTACTGGACAAGGAAACCGGCCTGATAGACACCTTCAGGATATTCAGAAAGACCATAAACGACCTCGGACTGGAAGACACGGTTATTCCCATAGTCGCCAGATCGGCAATCGTAGCCGGATCATGGGCCACACCGCTCGGCATGGTATTCATCGACGGCGGACACACATTTGAGGCAGCCATTGCCGATTATAACTGCTGGGCTCCACATATCCTTCCGGGCGGATTCCTCGCAATCCACGACATCTTTCCCGACCCGTCAAAGGGAGGTCAGGCCCCCTGGCACATATACAATCTGGCCCTCTCTTCCGGCCTCTTCACGGAACTGCCCATGATAAACACCCTGGGGATATTGAAAAGGAAAACCGGATAAGGAGAGCATTGAAGATCCCCGCAGCCCTGTACAAGCTGCGGCCATCTCCGTAACCGCTTATATTTGCTAACAAAAAGCAGGGAATATGTCTAATATGTGTTCCACAGCCAAGGCATTTTTAACAACCGTTGCTGTCCTGATAATTTCTTTGATTATCATTTCAGGATGTACAAATAAGCGTGAGGGGAAATCCATCTACCCTCGGATTAATCCCTGTCAGAACAGCGAGATTGAGTCTGAACCAAATATCACATTAGCTAAGCTGAACAATTCTCTAAACCTGGCAAAAGAATGGTTAATTAAGAACTTCAACGAAAAGGGGATATTTAACTATCAATATGACCCTTCCAGTGGAAAATATTCCAGCAGAAATAATATGATTAGACAACTGATGTCTTCTCGTTTGCTGGCTGAACTTAGTCAGGATGATTCAGATTTGCGAAAAATGCACAAGAAGAATCTGGATTTCATATTCCGGCACTGGTACAGGGAAGGTGGATATATTTACTATAATTCAAAATCGAAATTGGGGGCAAACGCGATGGCATTAAGGACATTGGTATATAGCCCCTTTTTTGATGATTATAGAGATGAGGCGGAAGAACTCGCGAATACCATATTAAGCCTGCAAAATCCGGATGGATCGTTAGAACCATGGTATATAGAACCGAATTATAAATATGATAAAGACCGTCTTCTGACATTTTACTCAGGTGAGGCTATTTTAAGCCTGGTTGAATATTATATAAAGACAAAGAATACCCTGTATCTGGATGCCGCGATAAAATCACAAGACTTCTATATTGAGAAGTATGTCACTCATCTAAAACAGAATTACTATCCTGCTTATGTTCCGTGGCACACTCAATCATTGAATAAATTATTTAAGCTGACTGGCGAAGAAAAGTACGCCGATGCAATCTTCATTTTAAATGACGAGCTTATAAAGATTCAGAATACGGATAGTGAACCATGGACAGAGTATTCAGGTAGATTTTATAATCCCGCCCACCCTGAATATGGAACGCCTCATTCTTCATCAGACGCGATCTATACAGAAGGCTTGTCCTATGCATGTGAGATTGCCGGGATAGTGGGCAGGAAAGAACATCAGGAAAAGTATCGGAGGGCGATAATTCTCGGAGTACATAATCTGATCAATCTTCAATTTAAAGATTCAAATGTATACAACTTCCAACATCCTGAGAGGGTAAAAGGGGCAATAAGGTATAGAGTTGATAATAACAGAATCAGGATAGATACAACTCAACACACAATTGATGCATTTATGAAGATAATAAAAGTCTTCGGTAACGATGAATCCTTATCAAAAAACCTCAGTCCTGATCAAAAAAGGAGGGAGCTATGAGGCGCAAAGAGATAGTATCTTGCTTCTTTCTTTGTGCCTCTATCACACATACACATACAAACTCGAGCTAAAGTCTTTCTCCCATTCCCCGAAGGGGAGAGCAATTATTCGTATATAGGTTTCTACTTTGTTATATCTCCATCACCATCTCCATCACCACCTCCACAAGAATTATGGACAACATAGGGATCAACACCGTCGGAGACCAGGAAACTGTGATGCTTGTCCACCTCTAAATTATAAACCTTGATGTCAAGGGGGGCAATTAGATCAATACTTCCAACCTCTATAAACTTCCCCTGGCTTTTTATTTTATCACTAACCTTCAGATCGCAAGCACGCTTCCATCCGCTGTCAGTAAGAAAACGATGTTTAGCAGTGATCTTGATACCTTTGTTAATCAGATAATAGTGATTCTGATTAAACTTGTATGTTTTGACAACGTTTGTTGCTACTAAACGACCTGTTTCCTCATTATAACTTTTCAAAATATCACCGACTACGACATCCGAGATGTTTTTTAGACTCCCATCCGCCATCAGTATTTTTGTTTCAGGGGTAAAGCAACCAGTATTAAGACTCAATTGGGCCTGATACGCGTCTCTCTCTGCCTCTAATACGTCTATCTTTCTAATTATTGTTCTGAGATTTCTCTTCTCCGGCACCGAACAACCTGTCTCGTAGCCCTGCTTTTTATTACGGGCATCACGTTGGGCATAAATAGCCGAAATGTCCCTGTGAAGTTTAGAAATTTTGTTAGCACAATATTTTATTTCATTTTGTAATTCCGCATTATCCATACCCTCAGCATATCTTGCTGCGTGTAGAGATGCTTTAGAAGCTCCTATTGAACCCATACTTGACATAATGCCAACTACAAATATGGTGGCCAACAGCAGGGCTCTGAAAACAGCAATAGAATTGCCATATTTAGACTCTCCCATGAATAAAGATGTTATATTTCTTGATTTCATTTTAATCCTCCTTTTTGAACAGAGTTTATTCGAAATTGATTTATTCCTGTCTGAAAATCATATAAGAAACCTGTGTGACGTTCATCAATTTACTTTGCTGCCCTGGCTTTCAGTTCGGAAAGAACATGTTCTTTTTTAAGACTATACTCCTCAAGGTCTACTTCCAATTCGATGAGACGCTCAAGGGCTTTATATCTCTTCTCTCTAAGAACCTTATATTTTATCGTGTCAGGGTGTTTTTCGTTCTCTATGCAACCTTCACTCATCATTTTTAAGTGTTTGAGTTTTCTTTCCTGTATACGATCAACCCTCCCTGCCTGTTTAGCAATATCAAGCTGGAGTTTATTGATTCTCCGGTCCAAACTCTTAAGTCCTTGTCGTAAACCTTTTTCGCTAAGTTTCCCCACTCTGTCAATATATGACTGTGACAGTTGCAATTGCATTTCTTCATCTTGTCCTGTTCCTAAACCCTTAAAGAATTTACCTGGAGTCGACATTAAATCCGCCGAACCTATACTTGAGAAAATGCCAACCGCAAATATGGTGACCAGCAAAAAACTCCTGACAATGACAACAAAATCAACATGTTTAGATTTAGCCATAAATAAAGATACTTCCTTTCTCAATTTCATTTTAACCCTCCTTTCTGTAGCAGCAATTTGATAATTATTTTTTCGACGTAAGTTCAGCTAAAAGAAGAAACGTCGCCGATCCAAGCATGATTGCCAATAGATCGAATTTATCATACAAACCTTGTCTGAAGTAGGAATCAAGCAGACCTATTATACAGGTGTCCGGAAAATGCTGAGTAAAATGTTCATGAATCAGGGCAGGATATTTCTGGCCGAGTTCAAAAAAAGAATCAATACCAAACCAGAACAGACATATAATAATTCGATTGCGCCTGTTTTGGGGTGCTACGCCGGCAGACAACAGGCTG
>JAUXBI010000210.1 GCA_030619435.1 Syntrophaceae bacterium | reverse complement strand
TTGGACACAGGGAAGTTTTCAGGAAAATCGTGAAAGAAGCCAGAGAAAAAAACAGGAAGTCAGTGGTGATCACCTTTGATCCCCACCCCCAGAAGATCATGCACCCTGAAAGGAGACCCTTTTTCCTGTTGACCTCACTGAATGAAAAACTGGACCTCATCAGCTCCTGCGGTGTGGATGCGGTTATTATAATTACATTTTCCATCGAGTTCGCCAGAGTCACCGCCGGAGAATTCGTGGAAAATATCCTGTGGGGAAAACTGCGTTTGAGCAAACTGTTCGTTGGTTATGACTATGTCTTCGGAAAGGGAAAGGGTGGAAACGCGGAATTTCTGAAGGCATACGGAAAGAAACTCGGCTTTCAGGTAGAGGAAATAGGCGCCGTGAAAACAGACGACATGATTTTCAGCAGCACAAACATACGCCTCTCAATACTCGACGGAAATGTCAAGCTGGCGTCAGAAATGCTGGGAAGATCCTATGGTGTAAGCGGTACTGTTGTCAAGGGTTACAGGCGTGGCACCGATATAGGCTATCCAACGGCCAATATAAAATCCGAAAAAGTAATTCCCGCGACAGGCGTCTATGCCATTACCGCCGAGCTTGAAGGCACCAGGCATCAGGGCGTCATCAATATCGGGCGCAATCCCACTTTCGGCAACCAAGAGATCTCAGCTGAGGTACATCTGCTCGATTTTGAAGGTGATATATATGGAAAGACTATCACGATACTCTTCATAGACCGGCTGCGTGATGAAATAAAATTCAAAAGTCCCGAAGAACTTGCCCGGCAGATAAAAAAAGATATCGAAAGAGCCAGAGAAATCCTGTCATCCCGCGCGGAAGACATACCCCATACATCACCGTGACTAAAAGAAAAGATGAAAATAGAACACCTACACAACTGGAACGTCAGCTATGACAGAGCCAGAGAGATACAGAATGAACTCAGGGCAAAGCTCATCCTTCACAACGAAGACATCCCCACCAAGATAAAAACAATAGCCGGTGCCGACATCTCCTATTCAAAAAACAGCAACATCTTTTTCGCGGTTGTTGTAATCCTTGATTTTCCAACCATGGAAATTATCGAACAGGCGTCATACAGCAAAACAGTCGATTTTCCCTATATCCCCGGTTTGCTCACCTTCAGAGAAGGACCCGTACTTCTGAAGGCCTTCCGGGGGTTAAGCTTCTCTCCTGATGTTATTATCTTCGACGGACATGGAATCGCTCATCCGAGGGGTATTGGCCTTGCATCCCATATGGGGCTGTTTCTCAACATACCATCCATAGGCTGCGCAAAGACAAGACTGGTCGGATCATACGATGAAGTAGGAAATGAACCGGGCAATTTTTCTCCCCTTGTGTACAATGGTGAAACAAGGGGCGCCGTTCTCCGGACAAAAAAGAATGTAAAACCGGTTTTCGTATCACAGGGACATAAAATAGGATTGGAAAGAGCTATAGACATAACCCTGTCAAGCTGCAGGGGTTACCGGCTACCGGAACCCACAAGGAAGGCACATCTGGCCGTTAACGAGATAAGGCTGCAGAATCGGGGACAGGTTTAGCCCTGTCCCCACTGGTTCAATCCCTGCTGAAGCGGACATTATAGATGTAGCTTTCCGCCTCGCTTTTTGTGTGCTGGGAATTTATATAGAAGGAAATCCCCCCTATATTGCGCAGTTTGCCATTATTGATATCGGGAAACAGCTTTTCATAATCTTCTTCCAGATTTCTTTTCTCATAATACCACTTGTCCAGCTTGTCACTCTTGCCCCTAAGTACAATATACCTCACCTTACCCGCAAGGGATTGCCGGCTTGTAACTACGGTATCTTTAGGACATTCCACTCCCCAGATATAACCTATTGTAGGGGTGTTCAATTCCGCGGGCCACCCGGTGGGCTTGAATGCAACATATATCTGAATAGCCTGATCATCGGTGTCGGCCTTCCTGACATCTGCCCCGACCGGTAATCTGGCAACCTTCCATTCCCAATTTAAGAAGGGATATTCTTTTATTTTAACATCCATCTCTTTCTTTATCCCGAAAGAGGATTCGCTATTGCTTTTCATATGCAGGATATATCTATTATTCTTCCTTTCAAGGTCAAGGTTTACAGTTCCATCCCTCTTTATCAGTTCCCAACCTGATGGGGCACCTTTTTCCATCTTTCCCGAATCAAATCCCGCAACAATCAGTCCGCCATTTCCACCGGCTATAACCGTTCCTGGCAGAGTATGGATAAAAATCATCATCAATAAGAATATCACAAAAGATCTACCACTACTCATGATCTATTTTCCTTTCCTGTTCATAAAGATACATTATGTCTGTCCGCGTGAAGATGGATTCGACCTTCTTTACATGTTGCTCTATGTTCTCTCTTCCATTTTCCTCTTCACGATCAATCAGCGTTATCACACGATCAACGATGAGCCCAGCTTCTTCAGCTCTTTCAATGGCAATTATAGTGGACTTCCCTGTGGTAATGACATCGTCCAGAACGACTACCCTTTCTCCCTCTTTTACATTTCCCTCTATCGCGCTCTTCGTGCCATGCTCCTTGACATCCTTCCTGATGATAAAGGCCTTGATGGGACGATCTCGCTGATATGATATCACAGCAACCGCGTTGGCCATTGGATCCGCTCCCAGGGTAAGTCCTCCAACCGCGGAAATCCCGGAATCCTCAAGCATGTCAAAAATAATATTTCCTATCAGGTTCATTCCTTCCGGATCAAGGGTTGTGGGTTTGCAGTTAAAATAAAAGTTGCTCTGTTTCCCGGAGACTAACGTAAATGGTGGATCATCTCTGTAACGGAAGGTACGTTCCACTATCATGCGCGCCAGCCTCGCTTTCATCTCGCTATGGTTCATCTCAAATCATCTCCTGTTTTACTCACTATTTTCTTTTACCTTTCTCTCAAGCTTCATCATCCTTCTTATAATATAATCTGGATCCAGTCGCCAGGTCTCGCGATACTCGGCCGAGGCCATGTCAGACCACCCCTTTTTATCATAGTACAGGCCCAGCGTGAAATGTGTCTCCGGATTGCCCGGCTCTATCTCCAAGGCTTTTTCCGTCTGTTTTATTGCCTGATCAAGATTGCCCACACCATAATACGCCCTGCCGAGGTAAAATCGTGTATCACGGTTGAAGAGATTTATTCTGAGCGCAATCAGCAGGATCTTCCGTGCCTTGTCAAACTCCCTGAGGTTTGTATAAGCTATCCCCAGACCCACCACAACGCGTTCATCATACGGCCTTATCTTTCTTGCCTTCACGCAACAGGAGACGGCCTT
>JAUXBI010000217.1 GCA_030619435.1 Syntrophaceae bacterium | reverse complement strand
GAAGGAGCGGCCGCAGGCCGTACTCGCCACGATAGGCGGTCAGACAGCCCTGAATACGGCCGTTGAAGCGGCCGAAAAAGGAGTATTCGAGAAATATAATGTTGAGATGATTGGTGCCGACCTTGCGGCAATAAATAGGGCGGAAGACAGGGACAAATTCAGGACGGCGATGGAGGAAATCGGACTTGAAGTACCGAAAAGCGAAGTTGCCCGTTCCATGGAGAAGGCGCGAAAAATCGCCGGGGAGCTGGGATTTCCGCTTGTCATACGACCCAGCTTCACGCTCGGCGGCACCGGCGGAGCTCTTGTCTATAATGCCGAGGACTTTGAAGGATTAGCCTCCAATGGCATAGAGCAGAGTATGATAGGAGAGATACTGATAGAGGAATCCGTCCTTGGATGGAAGGAATATGAACTGGAGGTCATGCGTGATCAGCAGGATAATGTCGTTATCATCTGTTCCATCGAAAATTTCGACGCCATGGGAGTTCATACAGGTGATTCAATTACCGTCGCGCCGGCACAGACACTGACCGACAGGGAATACCAGTATCTGAGGAACGCGTCGATCAAGGTCATTCGAAAGATAGGTGTTGCCACCGGAGGATCGAATATACAATTTGCCGTGGATCCGGAAACGGGCCGCGTCGTCGTTATAGAGATGAATCCACGTGTTTCCCGGTCCTCCGCTCTGGCATCGAAGGCAACGGGTTTTCCCATCGCAAAGATTGCCGCAAAGCTTGCTGTTGGTTACAGCCTCGATGAAATCCCGAATGATATTACGAAACAGACACCGGCATCCTTTGAACCGAGCATAGACTATTGTGTGGTCAAAATACCCCGCTTTGCCTTCGAAAAATTTCCAGGCGTGGAAGACACCCTTACCATATCCATGAAATCGGTGGGGGAAACAATGGCGATTGGCCGTACATTCAAGGAGGCATTGCAGAAGGGTCTCAGGGGACTGGAGACAGGTCTCCATGGATTTGATTATAAATTCAATGAAAAACTGGAGCCGGAACACGTTAACGCAATGCTTGCCCGTCCGACACCGGAAAGACTGTTCTATATAAAGCAGGCAATTCGAATGGGCATGTCCATGGACCATATTGCTGAACTCACCCGGATTGATCCCTGGTTCTTGAGCAACATACAGGAGATCATGGATATGGAAAGAAAGCTGGAGACCTGCAGGGAAAATGAGAATATTCCTGTAGAGATCCTGCAAAGTGCTAAAAGGTTTGGTTTTTCCGACAGGCAGATAGGCGACATTATCGGGATGACCGAGTCTGAGGTACGTGCCATTCGTGAAAAAGCAGGAATTACACCTGTTTATAAGCTCGTCGATACCTGCGCAGCCGAGTTTGAGGCATATACGCCATACTATTATTCTACCTACGAAGAGGAGGATGAAAGCCGCCACGGCGGGGGAACAGATAAGGTTATGATAATCGGGGGAGGGCCTAACAGAATAGGCCAGGGTATAGAATTTGATTACTGCTGCGTCCATGCGTCAATGGCTCTTCGGGAACTTGGATATGAAACGATAATGGTAAATTCCAATCCGGAGACAGTATCAACAGACTATGACATATCCGACAGGCTCTATTTTGAACCGTTAACCCTGGAAGATATATTAAATATCGTAAAGGCTGAAAAGCCCGAGGGGGTTATTGTCCAGTTGGGTGGTCAGACGCCGCTCAATCTGGCGTTGCCGCTTGCGCGGAGCGGTGTGAGGATTCTCGGAACACCCCCCGAGGCCATTGACCGCGCCGAGGACCGGCAACTCTTCAAGGAGATGGCCGATATGCTCGGCATAAAACAACCCGAAAATGACACGGCACTCTCCTTTGAAGAGGCGGAAGAGATAGCCGAAAGGATCGGCTATCCTGTGCTTATCAGGCCATCCTACGTTCTTGGTGGACGAGCCATGGTGGTAGTTTGGAACAGGACCGACCTCAGGGGATTCGTTGACGAGGCGTTTGATGCATCACCAGATCACCCCATACTCATAGACAAGTTTCTCGAAGACGCCGTCGAGGTTGATGTTGATGCCGTTTCGGACGGTGAAGATGTGCTGATCGGCGGAATTATGGAGCAATAGAGCATGCCGGCATCCATTCGGGAGATAGTGCCATGGTACTCCCCGCTTATTCGCTGAGCGAGAGGATGCTTTCCGAAATAAAGGAGAAGACAAAAAGCATGGCACTAGAGCTTGGAGTCAGGGGACTGCTCAATATCCAGTTTGCCGTCAAGGAAGACGAGCTCTACATCCTTGAGGTAAATCCGAGGGCCTCAAGAACTGTCCCCTTTATTTCCAAGGCTACCGGTTTACCACTGGCAAAGATAGCGACAAAGGTAATGGCCGGTCAGACTCTGAGGTAACAGAGAATAACAAAAGACCCCGAAACCAGGTATTTTTCGGTCAAGGAATCGGTACTGCCATTCAGCAGGTTTTATGGCGTGGATACGGTGCTGGGACCGGAAATGAAATCCACGGGTGAGGTAATGGGTATAGATCCCGATCTCGGGATAGCCTTCGCAAAGAGCCAGATTGCCGCCGGGCAGAAAGTTCCCGACTCCGGAAAGGTATTTGTCAGCGTCAAGGATTATGATAAACGTGAAATTGTGGATATTGGGAGAAAATTTGCGGATCTGGGATTTGAGATATTGTCAACACCCGGCACGGCGCAAACGCTCCGGGAAAATGGTGTCTACGTTACACAATTACCCCGGCTTGATGAAGGCCGGCCCAATCTTATGGACTATATCAAGAACAGGGATGTCGAACTTCTCATAAACACACCGAGCGGCCCGAAACCGAGGCGCGATGAGATAAGGATTCGAAGCGAGGCGGTCTCACGTAACATACCTGTTGTAACCACAATTTCCGGTGCTAAAGCGATGGTTAACGCCATAGATGCCCTCAGGCATAGAGGACTGACTGTAAGATCGCTTCAGGAAATTTACAAAAGGGATCGGTAATTTTCGGATACTGCTATATAAGATAAACAATATTAATGATTTTAGATTTGGAAGGGGCCAGACGTAAATGAGTCAAAAATCAGCCGCCACAAGGGGGACCAAAGAATTGTCACTCCTGTGGGAGAAGTCGGATCGTAGCCATGTCGTTCT
>JAUXBI010000076.1 GCA_030619435.1 Syntrophaceae bacterium | reverse complement strand
GTTTTCCCACGATATTCCCTTTTTCATCCACTATGTTGCCGCGCCGGGGGAGGGTGACGGGATAATTCTCAAGGAAATCTCTGTAATTGTCGTCCGGTATAAAACAGATCTCCTGGCTTTCCCTACCTGATAACAGGCCGAGGCCGGACGCCATCTCTTTTATCTCATCCTTTGTCCTGTCACCGTTGGGGAATATCAGGTGTTGAAGCTCTTTCTGGCCAAGCTGGAAGAGGAAATAGGACTGGTCTTTGCCTTTGTCGACGCCCTTGAGGAGCCGGAAATTGTCTTTTCCTTCACTATTTTCAATGCGGGCGTAGTGGCCGGTCGCGATGCGGCTGAGCCCCCTTTTTTGCGCCTCTTCCATGAGATACCTGAATTTTATTTTCTTGTTGCACACAATGCATGGATTCGGAGTCCTGCCCGCCAGGTAGTCACTGACGAAATAATCCACGACATTTTTCCTGAATAATGATGTGATATCCAGCCTGTGAAGCGGAAAGCCCAGCCTGTCGGCAACGGCCGCCGCGCCCGCCTCGTTGCCTCCGGGAAACCCGTTTTGTATGTACAGACCTTCGACACGATATCCCCTCTCTTTCAGGATCGCCGCGGCCACAGCACTGTCAACACCTCCGCTTATGCCTACAAGCACACTTTTCATTTTCAAACCCTTGAATTTTCCCCAACCATCTGAAGTTGTTATTTCTATATCGGCACAAGATATCCTATTTGTTGAATAATTTCAAGCGGAAGTAATGGGAGAATCCTGCCGACGTGGGAAATTATAGGTTGAATCACAGGCGAGATTAAGGTAGACAAATCTTTGTAGGCAAGAAAGGGGGGGACATGATTTATACAGAGTGTACCGACCCGGATGTCAGGGTAGAGGAAGATTATGTTGTGGTTTCCGACGGTGTCGCGCTCAAGACGATTGATTTCACGCCCCCGTGTGACACGCCGGAGAAGCCGATGGTTGTCTTTGTCGCCGGCTGGATCTCGCTTATAGACGGTTGGAAGAATGTGTTGAGGAAGCTGACACCCTGTTACAGGACACTATATGTGGAGACCAGGGAGAAGGTCAGCGCCAGGCTTCCGGAGCGCGCGCGCGTGGATTTTTCCATGCCCCGTATGAGTCTGGATATCAGCGAAATTCTTGCGTGTAAGGTTGCGCCGGAGAAGAGATTCTGCTTTGTCGCCAGTTCACTGGGAGCTACGGTTGTGTTGGACTGCATCAGCGGGGAAGCAAGGCATCCGGAACAGTCTATCCTGATAGCTCCCATATGCGAACTTACATATCCTTTCTGGCTTCCCCTGTTGCTCAGGCCGGTACCGCCGTCGCTGTATACTGCGATCAAACCTCTGCTGAAGTGGTATCTGCGCAATATCAGGCTGGATAAACACAAAGAGCCGGAACAGGTAAAGAAGTACGAAGGCACGTTGGATGCCGCCGACCCGAGAAGGCTCAAGGCGAACGCGTTCGCGATAAAGGATTACAGCCTGTGGGAGAAACTTCCGGACGTCAGGTCTCCGGTGCTGATAATGGGTGCAAAGAGCGATACTCTGCACGGTCTGAATGTTATTAACAGGATGGTTGACCTCATGTCCGATGCGGATATAGAGATGATGTCCAGTAACAGAGAAACGCACAGTGAGAAAATGGGAAAATTGATCGTTGATCGTATAACCGGTCTGGAAAGTATGAAAGGGTGATATATGGCTTCAGATGTTAGTGAAATTACGATAAATTATGAGGAAGATGGTATTGTTATAGTCAAAGAGCTGGACAAGGTGATCCTGTCAAAGGGCGCATGGTCGACAATTATATTCAGATATCAGGATTGGAACCGGACGAAGGGTGAGTATGGACCGGAACGTTTTACTATCCGCCGGTACCGCAAATTGAACAATGAATACCGCCAGCAGAGCAAATTCAATATTTCGAGTAAAGATCAGGCCCTGAAGATTATAAATGCGCTCCAGAAGTGGGTTGAGGTGTAAGAAATATATGCGCCAATGTTGGCTCGTTGAAAGACTATAAAATTTGCGAAGTTCAGGAGGTCGTAATAGTGGACAACCTTATCAATTGTTTGTCAGCTCATCCGATAGCCCTTATTATACTCGCTGCCGGTGCGCTTTTGTTGATCTACTTCATTTCCAAAGGATTGCTGAAATTGATGTTGATAACAGGTTTGGTGCTTATCGCTCTTTGCGGATACTATTATTATAAAGCGCCCGACGAATTTCCAGGAAATTTAAGAGAAATGGCCGGCCGGGTTGGAGACCATGGCGAAGGTATGATAGAGGCGGGAAAAAACATGATAGAGAAGGGAAAAGACCTAGCCGATAAAGTTGGAGAATCAGTTAAAAAGAAGGAAAACGCTACAGCAGATTAATTTACAGAAGGTTGATTTCCATCGCTCTTGCGGGACAGCCCTTGACGCACAATTCACAACCGTTACATTTTTCAGGATCGAACAGAACTTTCATGGTGTTCTTGTCAATATACAGAGCGTCGGTTGAACAGAATGCCAGGCAGGCGCCGCAGTGCACGCATTTGTCGACATTCTGGGTAACGCTTTTGGAAAGCGGTTCAACATTCAGACCCAGGCTCTTGAGGTAGCGGATGGCCCGGTCAAAGTTTTTCTTCTTGCCGGTAAGATCAAGGACCACCAGCCCTTCTCTTCGCGGTGACACCCTTGCCCTCATTATGTTGAAGGCAAGATCAAAATCCTTTACGAGGCTGTACACCACAGGTTTATCGACGATATCCGCCTCATAGCGAATGACTATCTTCTTTGAATACATACCGCACTGAGCCTCCGGACATCCGATTATCCTAATTTCACAGAAGAGTCAAGATTCTAATCACCGAGCAGGTTGTCCCAGTCAAAGGACGTAAAGGTTTCACTGAGCGGGTGATCGTCATCCACGATGTGGTGACTCAGGTTTTGAAAAACCCTTGAGGCGATCCCGAGTACGGGTTCCGGAGGTACAACATCATCCCGACTGCCATGATAAAGTATAACAGGCACCTTGATTTCCCGGTTCAGATAAGGTTTGAATTCTTCCAGGTTGAGGGCCGGAGCCAGAAGGACGAGCCTTTTGATTTGATGTTCATTATCACATGCGTACATGGCTGCCATCAGTCCTCCATAGCTGGAACCGACCAGCACAATGTCTCTTTTCTCTGAAAGTATTCTGCGAAGCTTGGTCATTCTCTCCTCCAGACTTCCTGGATAATTCTCTATACTCATATCAGGATATTTTTTCCTGAAGTAAGTGCCCTTGGTTCCCCGGCTGCTGCTTTCAAGACCATGTATAAAGACCCTGGTTGTACCCATTTTGTTGTTATCTCCTTTCGTCTTTCCGCTATAGGGGATTCATACTATTCAAATGAAGATTTTGCAAGAATCCGTTATGACAAGTCATGTCAGCATGGATGAAAAGATAGTAGATTTTCAGCAAAGATATTGCGTTGATGCTGTTTACTGTGCTACAAAATGTCCAAATAGAAAAGGGGTGTTTACGATGGTTCCAGTGACTCCGTTCAGGGCCGTGAGGCCGGCAAAAAAATATGTAAAGGATGTTGCATCCTACCCATATGATGTAATTGATTCACGAGAGGCAAGAATGCTGACCCGCGAGAACGCAAAAAGCTTTCTGCGTATCGTGAAATCAGAGGTGGATTTTCAGGATAATGGTGTCGATTATGAGAGAGTGTATGAGAAGGCAAGGGAAAACCTGTACGATTTTCTGCAGAGGGACATCCTGTTTCAAGATGAGAAGGAGTGTTTTTATATCTACAGGCAGAAGATGGATGATCATGTCCAGTACGGAATAGTTGCCTGTGTCAATGTGGCCGATTACGAATCGGGCATCATAAAAAGACATGAATTGACAAGGAAAGCCAAAGAGCTCGACAGGACAAGACATATAAGCAGGGTAAACGCGCAGACGGGCCCTATATTTCTGACGTACAAGGCTTCAGAAGCCATCGATATGACGGTTAAAGATATCGTTAGGGGTAGTCCTGAATATGATTTTACAGCCGATGATGGAATAGCCCATAGCATTTGGGTCGTGGACGATGAAAATCTTATTGAAAGGATAAAACAGGAATTCGGGGAATTAAATTCGCTGTATATAGCCGATGGTCATCACAGGGCGGCCTCGGCCGTTGCGGTTGCTAAAATGCGCCGGGAAGAGAACAAAGATCACAATGGGAGAGAAGAGTACAATCGTGTAATGGTTGTGATATGCCCCAATGATCAGCTTAACGTTATGGATTACAACAGGGTGGTCAGAGACTTGGATGGCCTTGATGAGGAGGAATTTATCAGAAGAGTGCGGGAGCGCTTTATCCTGTCGGATGATTTCAAGGAAAGATCACCACAGAGACAAGGCGAATTCGGAATGTACATGAACAGAATGTGGTACAGGCTTCAGGCAGTGGAAGAGGATATGGATGGGAATGACCCTGTCCGGATGCTGGATGTATCCATACTGCAGGACAGGTTGTTGAGACCGCTGCTGGGAATTGATGATCCGAGGACTGATGACAGGATACTTTTCGTGGGAGGTATAAGAGGAATGGATAAACTGGAACGGCTCGTGGATTCAGGTGAATATGCGGTGGCCTTTTCCATGTATCCCACGACTATGGATCAGCTTATGGAGATTGCGGACATGGGCAAAATCATGCCACCGAAATCTACATGGTTTGAGCCAAAGCCCCGCAGTGGGATATTTGTTCATCTGTTGGATTGATCGCTGGATTAACTGACATGCGAGTGTCTTGCGTGACTTGAACCCTGAAACGGAAGGAACACTGAGAACAAGTGATGGTTCGGGAGCATAAATACCTGGTAGTTCTGGTTGCGGCGTTGGTCTTATTCGCGGCTGTGCCGTTTCTGTACGCGGATATCTATATGTATGTCGATGAAGACGGCACTACCTGTTTTACAAATCTTGTGCCACCTACACCCAAATATCAGGTAATTATAAAGGAAAGAAAGCGATTCTCCAGGTCGTATTCGACAGACAGGTATGACAAACATATCAGGGAGGCGTCCAAGATACATGGTGTTTCCTTTCCGCTCTTGAAGGCCATAATGAAGGCGGAGTCAGATTTTAACCCGAAAGCTGTATCGAAAAAAGGGGCGAAAGGACTTATGCAGATAATGCCCTCCAATTTCAAGACTCTCGGAATACAAGATCCTTTTAATCCCAGAGAGAATGTTATGGGAGGCGCGCTCTATCTCAAGCAGATGTTGGACCGTTTCAACGGCAAGGTTCACCTGGCGCTTGCGGCTTATAATGCCGGTCCTGACAGTGTTAACCGCTCCGGGGGGATTCCTCCAATAAGGGAGACAGAGGATTACGTAAATAAGGTTATGGAGTATTACAGGATATTCCGGGAAGGATAGGCGTCGCCGGAGTGTCAATACGCCTTTGTAGTTTTTTTTGCCGTTCACTTGAACCCTTGAACCCTCTATAATCACCGCAGTCTGCGCATCTCTATTTTTATCCAGACCAGTATTATAAAGAATGATATGATATTCGAGATGGGTTGTACCATCCACACACCGTCCAGCCCGAAGTAGAGGGGCATTGTGTAAATTAGAGGCACTATAAACAGAAATTGGCGGCCGATCATCAATATCATGGAAGTTATCCCCTTTCCCATGCCAAGCAGGATATTGATCCATACAATCATTGGTCCCACGAGTATCTGTGTGGCGATATACATTCTCAATGCTGGAACGGCAATGGCAAGAAGTTCAGGGTCATGTGTAAAGGCTGCCAGCAATGGACGGGCAAATATTTCAATAAGGATAAAACTCACCCCTCCTATAAGCGCTGAGAATTTCGTGGTTACACGCGCTATCTCTCTGATGCGGGTATAATTGCGTGCCCCGTAATTAAAGCCTGTCATAGGCATTACCCCATGCCCTATTCCAAAGAGTATCATTATAAGTAATCCGTTTATCCGAAAACCAAGCCCCAGAGTAGCAATCGCCAGATGGCCGAAACTTCCCAGCGTGTGGTTGTAGATTACAAGCACCGCGCTCATCGCGACATTGGTGATAAAAGATGGAAAACCTACATGGTAGATGGGTATTATGATCGACCATCTCGGGATAATGTCTCTGAGTTTTACATGATATCCGGAACGATGTGAGAAAAGAAAGTACAGAGACAGAAAAAAAGTCGAGAACTGAGCCGTTACGGTTGCGACGGCCGCTCCTCTGATTCCCATTTCAGGGAAAGGCCCCCATCCGAAAATAAGAAAAGGGTCGAGGATTGCATTCAATACTGCCGATGTTATGATAACAAACATGGGCACTTTCGGATTACCTTCTGCCCGGAAGAGATAATCCGACATCATCATGAAAAACAGAAAGGGCGCGCCGAACACAACAATTTCCAGATACCTCTTGGAGAGAGGAAGGATATTTTCCGTGGCGCCGAAGAATCTCAACACGGGCTCACAGAAAATGGTACCGGAAAGGATGATTATTATTCCGAAGAATGCGGAGAGAAAAATGATCTGTCCAGCTGTCCCGTTAGCCCTTGAATTGTTTCCCGTTCCGAACATGCGGGATGCAAAGGAACCCGCGCCCACGCCGGTTCCCATTCCTATGCTTCCAAACAATATCTGGATGGGGAAACAGATGGTAAGCGCCGCGATGGCCTCCGGGCTGACCTTAGCTATCCAGAACGTGTCCACCACGTTGTATATTGCCATGGTGAACATTGCGATCACCGACGGCAGGCTCATTTTAAGGAGCAGGGATACAATTGGATCTTTTCCCAAGTCGAGCATCTTTTTTTCTTTATTTGTCTTCATATATCAGTGTAGGTTATGCGGCATTCGTATCTTAATCTCAAATACGAGCTCGTCATACACCAAAAAAGGGGATTCGTAAACAGATGAAAAGGGAAGGGTATAACCTTATAGTCATATTAGGCCCCACCGCTTCCGGTAAGACAAGGATAGCCGCCATGATAGCGAAAGACCTCCGTTCAGAGGTAATCTCCGCCGATTCGCGTCAGGTTTACAGGGGAATGGATCTGGGAACGGGCAAGGATATTTCGGAATTTCTGGTGGATGGTGTTGAGATTGCGTATCACCTTATAGATATTGTTGATGCCGGCCATGAGTTCAATCTCTTCGAGTATCAGAAGATGTTCTACCGCTCTTTTTCGGAGATTTCAGAGCGTGGGATTATCCCGATTATGGCAGGCGGGACAGGGCTCTATATAGAAGCGGTGGTTAAGGGTTACCGCATGCTCGAGGTTCCGGAAGATCCAGCTCTCCGTGAAGAACTCCAAGAAATGGATATGGATGCTATGAGGGATCGTCTCTTTAAAATTAATCCCGCTTTACACAATACGACGGATACAGAGGGCAGGGATCGTCTCATTCGTGCCATTGAGATCGCAGAGTACTCAAAAATGCGTGAATTTGTTGAAGAAATAGAGCATCCCCGAATCAACCCATTTATCATTGGTATCCGCTGGGAAAGAAGCGTCCTTCGAGACAGGATTACAGAACGCCTGAAAAAGCGCATTGATATGGGAATGATCGAAGAGGTCAAAACCCTCCATAATCAGGGAGTGAGCTGGGAAAGACTGGACTCTTTCGGGCTGGAGTACCGTTATGGGAGCCGCTATCTTCAGGGAAAGATGGATTTCGATGAGATGTTCAGACAGC
>JAUXBI010000017.1 GCA_030619435.1 Syntrophaceae bacterium | reverse complement strand
CGAGTCGTCGTAATCGACAAATTCGTGGTTGGTCACCTGGCTGTACACGGCGATAATCAGCAGCGTCATAACCAGGCAGATTGCAATACGACGACCGCGGGCGCCTCCCGGAAGCAACAGACTTTTTTGATTCAACATATCAGTTTTATCTTTCAGAACCATAACCATTATTCAGATAAGGCCGGATACAAAGGCGGTCTATCTGTCAGCAACCAGCATCCACATAAGATATGACGGTGCGTGTCTTACCGGAGGCGTCGGTTATGATATCATCCTCCGCGATTTTGCGTACACGGATGTCCATCCCCTCCCCGACAAACTTTGTCACGCAGGATAACAGTTCTTCCCGCCATTTTTCCCCGCATGATCCGTCGGGTATCACATTAACATACAGGCGTGTTTCTGTCTCCTGGACAAACTGCATAAAACGGATTCCCTCCACAAACTCCGGAATCATAAACATGGATGTTATAAACCTGCCATCCGGTGTAACTATGATGTCCTCGCTCCGCCCGTGCACCACCCTTATCAGGGGAAGGGTGCGGCCGCAGGGACAGCTTTCAGACTCCGTTGGGACTTCGACACTGTCACCCACATCATATCTGATGAAGGGCATGGCGAGGTTATGCAGCGATGTTCCGATAACGCGCCTCTCTGTGGGGTCGGTTTCCGGGAAATCCCCGGGATCGCCTAACTCCAGCAGACCGTAATCCGAATTGATGTGATATCCCCCTTCCATACACTGAGAGACAGCCACCACGCCCTCCATGTGTCCGTAGGAATCCAGGACAGGACAGTGGAAGGTGGATTCCGCCATGGCCCGGTATTGCGGGGTAAGCACCTCGCCGTTTGAGAAGACGGCCCTGAATGACAGATCGGTGATACCCGCCTCCCTGAAGCACAATGCCAGAAAATAGACGGATGACGCCGTGCCCTTGAGGAATTTCGGCCTGTATTTACGGATCACCCCTGCCATATCCCTCGCATGAAAAATGGAAATCCTGTTGCTGTTCAGCATAAGCCTGCACAGGTGCGGCTGCCAGGACGAAACCTTGTCACAGAGCCCCCTGCCGTGGAGAAAATAAGAACTTCCCAGCTCCGCGAAACGGTCGCCGAGCCTGTATCCGGCCCAGCTCCAATGCCGCCAGTAATACACAAATTCCAGGATCATGGCGTTCCTGTCAAGGTAAAACCGCAAGGGGGAACCTGAAGTCCCGCTGGTCTTATATGTAACGGGGCCATATCGGGCCGCATTGTCGGCGACATGATCCGCACCTCCATTACGAACAGTGTCCTTTGACAGTAACGGCAGTTTTTTCAGATCATCCGTACCCTGAATATCGGATGGGCGCAGACCCAGCTTTCTGAAGAGACTGCGGTAATAGGGAACATGATCATAAGACTGGTTTATAACAACTGTCAGACGCCTTCCCTGGTACGCGGAAAGTTCTTCAGGCGAAAGCCACTGTGTGCGCTCAAACTCTCTCCTGAGACGGTATATCCCCAGGGGGTAGAAAAAGTCCCTCACACGGAAATCTATTCCCATAATTCCTATCCGTCCTTTAACACTATCAGTACGATATCTTGCAATCTCACTATTAGAAACCTCTTTTCACAATAAGGTATGGCAAGAGACACCACTCCGCTATAAAAGGGAGCCAGTCTTTTTTGTCCCACGTTCCAAACGCTATAGATTTTCTGCGATAGTCCCAAACAATGTCCATAAAAGTTATGTTACCATCCATGAATTCTAAAAATAACATGGGAAGATCTGTGACGAACTTAACCCAACAGGCATGAACTTGTGTTGATGGTAGTAAAAATTCTTTTCCGTCAAGAACTGCCTGTAACGCTGCAATCCAATTTCCGTGATTTGTTCGAACCAAAGTGTGCCATGCCCATGTCCTCGGATTCACTTCTAAGAAATAGAGTTTATTGGTTTTTTCATGGCGTTTAAATTCAATTTCAGCCACTCCGGTATAATTAATCGCAGACAAAATTTTTCTTCCCGCTTCGATTACTTTTTTGTCATCAATTGTATAAACAAATGTACTCGCGTGGGCGAAGTCCCGTGGATGCCGACGCCAACGACATGCTGTTAATTCAGCCAGAGGTTCTCCTTCTAATGTTAATGAAGCATATAATATTTGTCTGTAATCAATGTAACTTGTGAGGAATTCAACCCCCAAGTCACCAGATCAAGTCCTTTCCCGTGCTGGGCACTAACCTCAACTGAAATGTCATCGGTCGGATAGGCAACCCATCCGAATAATCCAAATTCCTTAATGTGTCGTTTGCACGACTCCAAGAAAATATCTTTCTTATAAGGTGACGGGACTTTTAGAACTCTGTCAACATATCTGGAGAACTGGGCAGATCCCAATTCCCATGTGAAAACGATTATCGGAGTTTCTGTTTCCGCTAATGCCCGCGCAATACCTAGTCCTTGAGAATCTGCGCCGAGAATTATTGCACCCCGTTTATTGTCGTTCATAACTGTCGTTTTTTTCACTTTGACGATTCTCCTGCTCGATAGTTGTCAAATCAATTCAACATTCGTCGTAGTTTGAAACTATGGCATTAAATGCTTTAATGGTAGTGTAAGATATCTTGTGTAAATTTATAAAGGTGTAGAAAAAAAGCGCTTTTCCTTTAAAAAGGTTTTATCCCAAAACCTAATTAGAAAGGAGAAAACACCATGAAAATTGGGACTAATGTACCTGAACTTGTAGAAGTATTCAAGGAGATTCAAAAGCATCCGGAACATATTTTTGAGATGATTCGGCTTGATATCGGGGAAACAGTCGGGGAATATCTGACAGTAACGATGGGTGCCGAGCCTACCCGTTTTCACGGGAGAGAACCCTATGCACATGGGAAAGGAAATATCAATCTGAAGTTCCCACGAGTTTCGATCAGGCGTCCAAGCGGATAAGACATGGAGGATTATGTGAAACTCCCTGCCTTTTGTCCTGATCATGAAAGCGGTCCGGATTGATAGAGCCATATATGTGAATAACTGGCTTTTCCTCACGAATCCCTGTCCTGAATTATCGCCGGAACAGGTCGGGGCAACGTGGAACATGCCATTATTGCCATAGAAACAGCAGTCGGTCATGAGGATACGTGTGTGAAGATTGAATCCCAGGAAATCACCGAAGGTCTGAATGGCGATGGTGGCGCGTTCAGAAAACGGTTTTTTATTTCACCAACCCGTGGAATTCACGAATCAGCCGCAGCAGCCGGCGCCTTTTGACATTCTCCGGCACCTTTCCCGGCAGTTTTGCCGCCGCAATCCGGGGCCGGTCGTCATACTTAAACACTTTCAAGTAATAAAAATTAACCTTTTTCAAGAAATCAAGCGTGGCGTCGAGATCCTCCTCCGTTTCCCCCGGGAAACCCACCAGGACATGGGTGCCGATCCTAATGCCCGGAACAGCCTTTTTCAAGGCTAGCATATGCTCCCATACCTCGGAAGCCGTATGCCTTCGTTGCATGAGTGAGAGAATTTTTTCGCTACCTGACTGAATCGGCATGAGGATATAATCGATCTTCTCCGCATTGGCGGCAAAAAGATCTATAAGATCATCAGCATATTCAACCAGCCAGCGCGGGTTAAAATCATTTATGATCAACTGAAACTTTTCGTCGAAAGCAAATAATCTCTGGAACAGTTCCACTACACTGGACCCGTTATCCTGCCCATAGGAACCAACATCGGTTGCCACCAAGCCAATCACCCTGTTGCCCTGCTTAAGAATAGAACGAAAATTGCTAACGATTCTCTCCAAGGGCAGTGATTTCAGGGGGCCAACAGCAGAAGGTATCCCGCAGTAGGTGCATTGTCCCTGGCATCCCCGGGACAGCAGCAGGGAAGGAACGAGATGATGACTCTGACGGATAAATTGCAATTGCAGGCACTTAGGAAAGTGTGCAATCAAATCATCTATTTTAGTTCTTGTCAGTAAAAAAGCCGCCATAAATCTTTCAGCACTGCTGAACGCCCTCTTAGCCTTCGGATTATAGCTTTGGGTAATTCCCAGGATCGATTCAGACTGTTCTTCCCTCAGCTTAACATCGGTTTTAACAAAACCACGGGAAAGATCACCCTTTTCAAGAATCTCTTTGAACGGAACCCGGGCTAAAATAAGCTCATCCAGTTTTCCAAGAAGCCGAGCAGGAAACAACAGGGCTTGATCGCCAAAAGCTTCAACAATTATTTCCCGGTTAATGGCAGGCAGACAACCGGTCACCACAAATTGCGCTTTCTTCTCTTTCTTCTGAAAGGCTTTACGTAAAAGTTTCATGCTGGTTCTCTCCGCACACAGATCAAACCCGCAGGCCGAGACCAGCACAAGTTCCGCGCCTTCGATTCTCTCCTTTAGTTTAAACCCGTTTGCCGCAAAATATTGACCCAGCAGTTCAATCTCGGCTTCAGCTCTGCTGCATCCATCAGCGTACGCAATACAAACAGAGCTCATGTTCCTTCTCCCTGATTTTTAATTCGCAGACAAAGCTCAATGATCCATTTTTTAGGTACATTCTATAACAAGTTAACTCACTCGCGGTATTTATCAAGATAATCGTTCTGTCATGTCAGAAGCAAATGATCTACCTAATATTATAGCACATAATCTGTCCAGTTTACAATGGTCACCAGGAGATACAACATATGGTATGGGGTGGTGACATCAGAGCGTTCAACAATCGATCGCATCTTGTGGCCGGAGATCTGTATGGCCACACGTTCTGGAATGCCAGACCGAATAATGTTTCTTACCGCTGTGCGTCGAAGGTCATGCCATGCCGCGTTCGCGCTCTTCATGCTCGTCCCGCCGGGGAGGGAAGAATGTCCAGCGCCCGCCATGTTATCATGTCGCGGCGGCACGCCGAAGGAGCTCCTGGATTTTGTTGGCAAGGCCAAAGAGCAGGATTTCATGGCGGACATAGAGCCTGCACCCGCTGCCGAATACTTCCCGGGCGAATTCGGCGACCATCTGTTCCGCATCGTCGCGAGGAATCAGCAGGCGTTCCTTGAAGGGGCATTTTGTTCTGGAATGAAAGGTGATGAAAACGTGGCGGCCCCACTTCCAGGGATCACTGATTGTATAGGGATACAATCGGCACTCAATCGGCCGCTTGTCGTAGATTCGGCATTCGCCGTCCCAGTGCGGGCATGATTGCCCTTTTTTTGCGGAGACCCGATAAATTTTGCCTGTTTGTCGTATGATCAGTACTGCGTGATGATCGGCGAAATTCTTCCGGTACTCGGCCCGGGTCAGCCGAAGCTCCGCAAGGCTTCTGCAACAATGCTGGTTCGTGCTGCAGTTCTTGCAGCGGTTTTTGGTGTGTTCGTTCATCCGCATCCCTTTTTCGGCCATTTCTCAAAGCATCCGGAGCCCCCTGGCCTGGAATCTCTCCATCTCCGCCGCAGTCGGGCCGGGACAGTAAGGGGTGCCCGCCGGGGCGCAGGGGAAATCGGTGATGTTTTTTTCTTTCAGAAGATCTAGGGCTTCACAGATGACTTCCGGGTACAGTTCATAGGCAAGGCGGTAGTTGTCCATCAGGCTGAATTGCGGTGATGTAGCAAATTCCCTTTGGGCCACAATGGCGCCCATATCGATTTTTCTCGTCATCATGTGCACGGTGACACCGATGGTTTCATCCCCGTTGATCATGGCCAGCAAGATCGGCCAGAATCCCCGGTATTTCGGCAGCTTGGACGGGTGACAGTTGATGCATGCGATCTTCGGCACGGCCAGAATGTTGGTGCCGAAAATCTGGCGCTGCATCGAAACGACGACATCGGGTCGCATCGAAGATAAGCGCCGGACGAAATCCGCGTCGTTGACGTTTTTAATCCTCAGCCAGGGCACCCGGAAAAAGGCGCAAACCTCTCTGTTGGTCAGACAGCTCCGGAAAAAAAGCGGGAGAAGCCGCGCCAGCGCTTTTGTCACCAAGACGGTTAATTTCAGATGGAGAATTCTCCGGATTCCCCACAGCTGCAGCGGCGACAGATGTTTCTCCTTTTTTATATTCTCCCTGCCGTCCCGCACTTCGGCAACCAGGCAGACATTATTCCCTTTTTTCATCAACAGGCGAAACAAAGCCTTCGGTCTGAAAAAGACATCATCGGATATGAGAACGCATATCTTCACAAGGGGGTCCTTTGAATGGTTGTTCTGAGAAGACAGTTGATAAGAACTTCCTTTTTGGTGAGGAGAGTATAAGAAAAGCGGCCTTGTTAGTCAATGGGATAATGGCCCAAATATTGTTGGACTCATTTACTATATACTATATAGATCAAGTCTGGTACATTTATAAAAGGTCAGTTTTTTCCCACAATACTTGAATTTGCTGCGAAAAAACTTTTTACGATAATGCCAGTTTTAATTCCGCTATTTTGTGATGGTTTTTCTTTTCTTGCAGTTAGGCTCACAGAATACCAGACGAGGAGAAGGCTGTATGGCTTCCGGAATACAGATTATCGATGTGGATAATGTAGACTTGATAGATTGGCCGGTGAATGAGGAATCAGATCATATGGAAAAATATGTGGTGCCTTTCATCAAAAATGGCCCACTCTTCTATATGGATAATGCCAATGTCAAGGTGATGGCCCTGATAGTAGACGATGTTCTGATGCCGCTTGTGCTGGCCGAAAGAAATTACCATGATTCAAATGTGTGCTCAATCTATACACATTATGTGAAATACGCAGTGGAGGAGATCGGGAAATTAGACAACCGTCCCCTCGCATGGTTGCTGAAGGCATGTTCCCTGCCTTTTGCCCTGATTCTGAAAGCGGGCCGGGTTGATAAAGTTATATATGTGAATAACTGGCTTTTCCCCACGAATCCCTGCCCTGAATTATCGCCGGAACAGGTCGGGGCGATTACATCCACCTTAAAACTTAGATACCCGGATTATGCAATTGTCTTCCGGTCTGTCAATACATACACCTGTAAGACAATTTTTGATTCTCTCCGGGAAAATGGCTATCGGATGGTTCGAAGCCGGCAGATCTATATCCTGGATCCCACCAGGAAGGCATATTGGAAAAATAAAACGGTGAAGCACGATCGCAACTTATCGAAAAGAATGGGGTATGAAATCGTGTATGCTGACCAGTTAACCGAGACTGATGTACCAGTACTGACTGAGTTATACCGTGATCTTTATCTGAAGAAACACTCTTTATTCAACCCTCAGTTAAATGAGAATTTTTTCCATCTGATGCTCAAAGAAAGGATATTAGAGATTAAGGCGTTGCGAAAGAATAGCAGGATTGACGCCTTTTCCTGTTGTTATTCTAACAAAGAAGTCATGATAGCCGGGTTTGGTAGTCACGATACACAGGTGCCTCTGAAAGTTGGATTGCATCGCCAGGATTCTTCGGCCACGATGGCCGAAGCTGAGAAGAGGGGACAGCTGTTGAACCTGAGCGCGGGTGCAGGTACATTCAAGATGTTTCGAGGCGCTGAGGCCTGCATTGAATATGATGCCATTGCTTACGGTCATTTGCCATTTCACCGGCGCCTTGCGTGGCGGTGTCTCAAATACTCTCTGGATGTATGGCAGTATGCGGCATCTTTTCTGTTGCGCAAGAGAATGGAACGGACATAAGAAGAAGAACTTGAACACCACTGTTACGTTTTAAACTCGGCTCATACAATAGGGTAAGGTCACTATGCATATGCATAAAGGTGATGGTGTGAGAAGAATTTTCTTCAGAGATAACGGTCTCAGTGTTCATCAAATATTTAATGCCTGGCTTCATGGCAATAGAGTGTTAGTGAATTGGCCGCAATTTAATGAAAGACGTGTAATTTACACGCATTTGGGCCGAACCGCTATTGTACTGGCTTGTAAACTATGGGGATTGAAGCCAGACGACGAAGTGTTGGTCCCGGCATATAATTGTGGATCAGAAGTTGATCCGTTTATATGGATAGGCGCTAAACCCGTCTTATACCGGGTTGATTCAAAGGCTCAAATAGACTTTGAAGACATACAGAAACGCCACAATTCTAAAACACGAATTTTATATGTTACACACTATTTTGGGTGGCCACAAAACCTTAACAAAATAGCCGAATGGTGCAGGCATCAAAATATTTATCTGATGGAGGATTGTGTTCTATCCCCTTTTAGTAATAGTTCTAACAATCCTATTGGACAATTAGGAGATGCATCGATTTATAGTTTCAGAAAGACACTACCCTTGCCTGACGGCGCTGCCCTGGTTTTGGCAAAAGAAAAATGGGAAGAAAAAGACAATTTAAGCAACCCAAGCTTTCTTACCATTTTTAGAGGAACTTTGCCGTTTTTAATTAAATGGCTGATTACTATCAACAATAACCTGCCAATAACTTTCGATTTCACAAGGGTAATTGAAAAACAGTTCATAACTCCAAAATATAAAAAGAGTGTTCAGCCGGATATTCCTTCGGACTATTATTTTGATGAAAGAATCATTAACTGGTCAATTTCAAGAGTATCAAAAGGGATACTGAACAATACAAACCCTGCGAAGATAGTCCGTGCACGTCGACGTAATTACAAACAGCTACATTCCTGGATAAACGATTTGCAAAGGGTACAAGCTTTGTTTAGCGATCTACCTGATGGAGTATGCCCGTTACTGATGCCTGTTTTGGTGGAGAATCCCGTTTATTGGCAAGCTGAACTCAACAAGAAAGGTATCGCAGCGAATAGATGGTGGGTTGGATACCATCGGAATCTTAATTGGGAAGGGTTTAATGAAGCACGTGAATTAAAAGACAACCTTTTGACATTGCCGATACATCAGGATCTAAACGAAAAAGATATAGCCTATATGGGAAATTGTTTAAAGACTATACATAAGAATAGAATTTGATACGCGCTGTAATATTCGGCATATTGATGAAATATCTCTCAGTGGTCTTAAGGAAATAGTACTGTGGATCTGAAAGACATACGGCAAAACTCCATATACGGAAATACCATCCTGCTGACAAAGGTTCTGGTGACGGGCGGCGCGTTGATGTGGGTGTTTCACGCCGTGCGGTGGAATGTCATGTTCGAGAAATTGGCGGGACTGGACTGGACAATGTTTATACTGTCCTTTTTCATCTTTTCGGTATGGTTTATTCCCTGTTCCATCAGATGGATAAAGATAGCGGATCTGTGCGGTTATTCCATATCCTTCAAGGAAGCCGCTCAAGGTTATCTTATAGCAGGATTCTTCAACTCACTGCTCCCGACGGGAACGGGAGGTGACGTCGTAAGGGGCATTCTTTCCTCCAGACACCATAATTACTCCCTGGGAGGGATCTTTGGAACAATCTTTGTAGAACGTTGCACCGGCCTGGCTGTGTCGATATGTTTTGTGGCATCCATAGGCCTGGCAATAGCATCCAGGACCACCATCCTCAAAGACGATCTGATTTCCATTATCATGATCGTTTCTCTACTGGCCATCCTGCTTGCGGCGTTTATAACCCCGCCCCTTCAGAGACTGGCCATGAAATTAATACGCTTGTTGCCTCTCCGGTCGCTACAGACCGGCGCCGCAAATATTGTCGGAACGCTGGATGCCTGCTGGAGAAATCCCCGCATCATCGCGTGGGGAATGGGTTTCTCCCTGCTGAGCCAGACGGTCTCGATACTGTCCGGTCTCGTCATGGGATCAGCAATCCCCGGATTCCACGCGCCATGGTACAGTTTTTTCTTCGTGATACCACTGAGCTTCATAGTAGCCCTACTTCCCTCCATTGGCGGTCACGGGATTCGGGAAGCTGGGTTTGTAATCTTTCTGGGCTGGTTCGGGGTGAATAAAGAAGCAGCAGTAATATTCGGCATATTGCGGCTCGCGTTTATCCTGCCATTCGCTCTCGTGGGAGCCCTCTTTTTTATTGCGAATAAGAGAGAAGACAAGAGAAATCTTACGATGTGATCCTCCCCCTAATACCCTGCTACGATCTCTTTGCCGAACGCCATCATGTCATGTATCCACGAGTAGACAAACCTGCCGTTTCTCCCGGACAGTCTCAGATTTCCGAAACCTTCAAGAAAGGCGTTTATTCTCCGTAGCTTGTCCTCAAAGCCCATTTCCAGTATGGGGTAGGCGTGGTCTAACCTGCTCACCGTGGCGCCGATAATATCTTTTTCCTTTACCCAGTTGATATCTACAAGCCACGGTTTAACAAGTCCGATCAGCTCGTCATCTCCCATAGTCCAGAGGTCGTCATCCTCCTGGCACGGAATTTCCGCAATCAGGGAAGTCCTGCCGAGAGGAGACATGCTCACATTTCTGTTCTTCGGCTCGTACACCCTGGTGAAGGGAATACGGAAATCGGGGAAATAGACCGTGGCAGCGTCGGTGATCGACTCTTTATCCAGGAAGAACGCCACAAGCACCACATTTCGGTAACGAAGCCCCCTGGCCAGGCAGACAATCTCCTCCGGCGGGGGCGGATCCATTATCCCCAGAAAAAAATCGAGTGGGAGGGTACTTGCCACTTCATCCGTATCCACACTATCCACATGATTGATTTCCACTCCTTGAATCCGCGTATGGTTATGCAGGATCTTTGTAATCTTCGAGCTCAGCCTGATGTTTTCTTCCGCGCAGACCTCCGCCAGCCTTTCTGAAATGGTACCAATTCCTCCCTCCGGATAAAAGAATGAACCTTCCAGGTGTCTCGCCTCTCCCCTTGAACCAAAGATTGAGTCTATCACAAAAGACTTCAGATCAAGCCCCTCCAGGCGTTTTCCGGCGATACCCGCTGAAAGTCTGTCACAGGTAGCTCCCCACAGTTTTTCGGAATAGTTCAAGAGAAAACGACCGGCCACAGTGTTCCCGTACGCGCGCAATGCAAAACTTTTAAAATCTTCCCCGCCGTCTCCTGGCGTCAGGTGTGAGCGCAGGACCTCCCCTGCTGCCTTCACAAAGGTGCGCGGTCCAAGATTTTTCAGCAGATCCATTGATGAAAGGGGAAATCTTATAAATTTTCCGTCATCATATATCTTGCTCGGTATATCGATCCTTTTTAAATCAGCACCAAGAAGCCCTTTTATCTCTTCTGTCATCTCCGCGTTCTTATCGTGAAAACGGTGCGCCCCCGAATCAAAGAAGAAATCTTCCACATTCAGAGTAACGGAGTTCCCGCCTGTTCTCCCGCCCGCTTCGTAGATTGTAAAAGGCATACCCTTTTTCCGCGCATAGTACCCTACCGCAAGACCGGCGGGGCCTCCCCCAAGGATTGTTATGTGCCTTTGTTTTTTCATCTAATACTATCCTCCAGATTCAGCACTGGTCAAACATAAATAAGACCCTACAAATAAAAAATCCGGTGCGGAGAGTTACAGGGGATCACAGGGATCATCGATTCAGGGCATAATGACAAGCGATTGATTCCTGATTCTGTAAATGCTGAAATCTCTTTTATCAAGGGTTATGATGTTTTGTATCCCGGTATCCATGGCCAGGCATACAATTGTGGCATCAGCGTAATCCATCGGCAAATCTGAGTATTTTCTCATAAGGACCCTTACTTTTCTCCAACAAACCGATTATCTTTAAAAATACCTTCCTCTGTTCTGCCATCGGGGTATGTTAGTACACCTTCCCCACTCATCATATTTTTTTTAAACTGTCCGACATATTTTCTTCCGTCTGGAAAGATCATTGTTCCATTGCCATCAATATTGTTTTGCTTGACCTCTCCGATGTATTTCCTCCCGTCAGAAAAAATGACTGTCCCTTGACCATGGGGTTTGCCCCTCACGAACCCACCTTCATATGTACTGCCGTCAGGATTTTTCATCAACCCTTTACCATTCATTATGTCATCCTTAAACTCTCCAACGTACTCGACACCACTATAATATGTTAAAATACCCTTTCCATCCCGAACCCCATTTTTGAATTCACCGACATATTTTTTGCCCATTGGGGGCGAAAAGACAAATTCTCTACCCGAGGTATGAATGGTTTTCAGCTTATATTTTTTGCCCTTGGGATACAAAATTGTTCCCTTTCCATGATATTTTCCCCCTTTAAACTCCCCTGCGTATTTGGTCCCATCACTTTCCGTCATTGTTCCACCGGATTTAACAGCAGATTGAGGCGTTTCTTTCTTTTCATCCGAGCACATGCACAAGGATAAAACCAGAAAAAAAACAAGGGTCAAATAGATGAAACGATGTAATATTGTCATTGTTTATTGTTCTCCAATCCAATTATTTTTGTAATTGCAAAAGTAAGTACAAATTTTGTAATTTTTTTATCTTCCCATCATCGTCGATCGTGATGTGAGTTGATTTGATGAATATAAGAAGCCAGTGGTGAAAAGTCAATGTTTGAGATGTGACCCTCTCTTCTCTTTCAGCAAGCCGATTTCCTGGGCGAGGGTTTTCACCCGCTCGGTCAGTCCGGATATAGCGATAGAGAAGTGTATCAATATCGATATGATTCCGATTATGAGGATAAGGAAGATGGCCGCGGGGGCGTAGGCTATCCCAAGGAAGGAGGCAATGATG
>JAUXBI010000166.1 GCA_030619435.1 Syntrophaceae bacterium | reverse complement strand
CGGATCGATGTCCTTGTCCACTGACCTTACAGAAATCTTGGTTCTGTTTCCCGGTTCCCTTGCTATATTCACAATATCTATCAGACCCTCTGATATTTCAGGAACCTCCATTTCAAAAAGTGTCCTGACAAAACTGGGGTGTGTCCTTGATAACAGTATCTGAGGGCCCTTGGATACCCTTTTTACATCATATATGTATGCTCTTATTCTTTCCCCTCTCCTGAACGATTCCCGCTTTATCTGTTCAGAAGGAGGAATAACTCCCTCCGACATGCCGAGACTGACGATTATGCTTCCCCCCTCAAATCTTTGCACGAAGCCATTCACAAGGTCGCCCTTTCTGTCCTTGTATTCTTCATAGACATTGTTACGCTCGGCATCCTTGACCCTCTGGATTATAATCTGCTTGGCTGTCTGAACGGCGATTCTACCGAAGGTATCAGTCTCTATCTTTATTCCAAGACTGTCTCCCGGTTCCGCATCTTCATCCATGGTTTCACGCGCCTCTTCCAGGGATATCTGTGTGTCAGGATTCAGGACATGTTCCACCGTTGTCTTGAACAAAAATGTCTCAATCTCTCCAGTTTCCTCGTTGTAATTCACTTCAAGGTCCAGATCCAATCCAAGTTTCTTCCTTGCAGCGGTTAAAACAGCCGTTTCCAGCGCGTCTATAATTATTTCCTTATCTATGCCCTTTTCTTTCCCCATCTGTTCGATGAGACGTTTAAGATCTGGCAACATACTATTGACCCTCCGAGCTAAAATTGACGGCTTCTTAAATCCCGATTTATCGGGACTGCCGTCCGAATTTTACGAGTTCATCAAAATTCGTATTGAAGACTTGCCTTTATTATCATACTGAGTGGTATGTTATAAACCTTTCCCTCCACATTTATAACAACAATCTTCTCTCCTTCTTTCTCAATAAACTCCACCAGTCTGCCCCGGAAATTCTTTTTCCCCTCTATCTTTTCGGCAACGTGAATCCTGACTTTGTGTCCTGCGTACCTTATAAAATCTTTGTCCCGGGCAAGAGGACGGTCAAGACCCGGTGATGATATTTCAAGAGAGTAAGAACCGGGAGGGGTCTCATTTACATCGAGAAGATCTCCAACCTCGTTACTTATCATGGCACAATTATCGAGAGTTACCCCGCCCTCCCTGTCTATATAAATTCTGACCATCCAGCGGGATTGTCCCTTGAGGCATTCGACATCAACGAGCTCCATGTTCTCAGATTCAACAACCGGTTCAACCAGCTCTATTATCTTTTCGCGATATGATTGACTCGAACGATCCATTTTGCACCATAAAAAATAAAAAAAGCGGGCAAAGCCCACTTCTCGGATGTTGATAACATAGCAAGAACCCTTTTGCAACCAAAAAGATTGGAGCGGGCGATGGGATTCGAACCCACGACATTCAGCTTGGGAAGCTGACATTCTACCCCTGAATTACGCCCGCTCTATAATTCCTGCGCAGACCTTTAGGCGACCATGCACTTTTTGTCAAGAATTTTTTGTCTTGAGTCTTATCATTATTGATCTTTTGTGCGCTTCAAGACCTTCCATATCGGCAAATCCGGCAGCCTTTAGCCCGTGTTTTTCGAGTGCTTTGTCGGAAAAAGATATTACATTTATTCTTTTGATGAAATCGTAGACCCCGAGGGGCGAAGAAAATCTCGCCGTTCCCCCGGTGGGAAGTATATGATTCGGGCCCGCGATATAATCCCCCAGCACTTCCGGGGTGTTGGATCCGAGAAATACTGCCCCCGCGTTAGTTATCCTGCTCAGGAGATCTTTGGGTTTTCCCACTGCCAGTTCAAGGTGCTCCGGAGCGAGGCTGTTCGCGATATCTATCGCCTCATCCATGTCCGCGGTTATAATCGCCACGCCATAATTCTCCAGAGCCTCCGCAGCCACCGTGCTCCCAAGATTTTTTGCCTGCATTTTGACTGCAGTGGCAACTCTGCCGGCAAATTCCCTGTCCGGTGTAAGGAGAATAGCACCGGCCATCGGATCATGCTCGGCTTGAGACAGGAGATCGGCGGCCACCACTTCCGGTTCTGTCATGCCATCGGAAATAATAACTATCTCACTGGGGCCCGCTATCATGTCTATCCCCGTTTTTCCATATACCATCCTCTTCGCGGTGGCCACGTAGATATTTCCGGGGCCGACTATTTTATCCACCCGTGGAACGGACTCTGTACCACAGGCAAGCGCGGCTATAGCCTGAGCGCCGCCTATTTTGAATATCCGGTTCACACCGGACAGTTTCGCGGCAACGAGCATTACAGGGCTCACATGTCCTTCCCTCGCGGGAGTGACAAGAACGATTTCTTCGACACCCGCGATTCTAGCAGGCACCGCGGCCATCAATACTGTTGATGGATAGGTCGCAAGACCGCCCGGAGCATATATGCCGACACGTTCAAGGGGACGCAATATCTGTCCGAGCTCTACCCCTTCATTATCGGAATAAGACCATGATTCCTCAATCTGTCTTTTGTGAAACTCTTCTATTCTTGCGGCAGAAAACCGGAGAATATCCATATCATCGGCACTGACTTCACGAAACGCCGACTCTGTTTCATCCGGAGAGATCTCGACAGTATGCGCGTTGAGGAGAATGCCGTCAAACCTTTCCGTGTACTCAAAGAGTGCCTCGTCTCCCCTTGTCTCCACGTCATCCAGGATTTTGGATACAATATCCTCCACGGTCTCCGGGACGGTATTCCGCCTGTTTCTTATACGATCGAGTTCCACTGCAAATGAGCTTTCATTTGTGTTTATAACCTTCACTTCAGCCTTTAACCCTCCTTATGTCAGCTCCAATGGAAGAAAGCTTCTCTTCGATATGTTCATATCCCCTGTCTATGTGATAAATTCTGGAGATCTCCGTCGCGTCTTCGGCCACCAGACCGGCAAGTATGAGAGAAGCGGAGGCTCTCAAATCTGTCGCCATCACCGGAGCGCCACGAAGCCCGGAAACGCCCCTGACAATGGCGCTGTTACCGTCGATAGTTATGTTCGCCCCCATTCTTGTAAGTTCATTTACATGCATGAATCTGTTTTCAAACACAGTTTCCTTAATGATGCTGATCCCTCCGCTCATCGACATCAATACCATTATCTGCGCCTGAAGATCCGTGGGAAAGCCGGGATAGGGAAGGGTCTTTACATCCACACTGGTTATATTCCGGTTACCCACAACCCGAAGGCCTCCGTCTATCGGAGTAATCTCCATGCCCGTCTCTTTTAATTTGGTTGTCACAGCGTCGAGATGACCCGGTACGCACCCGAGGATATTTACATCTCCGCCGGTGAGCCCCGCCGCGATCATATATGTCCCCGCTTCAATCCTGTCGGGAATTATATCAGCCTCAACCGGCCGGAGGGTTTTTACTCCCTCAATTTCTACTATATCGGTGCCCGCGCCCCTGATTTTTGCACCCATGCCTTTCAGCACGTTGGCAAGATTTATGACCTCCGGTTCCCTTGCCGCATTTTCGAGGATCGTCGTTCCCTCAGCCAGCGAGGCGGCCATCATGATATTTTCGGTGCCTGTTACCGTTGATATATCAAAATATATAGTGGCGCCCTTTAGTCTTGGCGCTCTGGCTTCCACATATCCATCGCGAAGGTCTATTTCCGCCCCCATAGACTGCAGGGCCTTCAGGTGCAGATTCACAGGTCTGGCACCTATCGCGCATCCACCTGGAAGAGAAACGCGTGCCCTGCCCATTCTTGCCACGAGCGGGCCGAGAACAAGGATCGAGGCTCTCATCGTTCTGACAAGATCGTAGGGTGCCTCGCAACTTGTAATTTCTCCCGCATTAATTCTTAACGTCTCATCTCCTTTAATCTCAGCTCCGAATCCTGTAAGGAGTTTCTTTATCGTATCGATGTCCGCAAGGTCGGGAACGTTATGGAAGACATTCCATCCATCTGTGAGAAGCGAAGACGCTATAACAGGAAGAGCGGCGTTCTTGGCGCCGCTTACGCGGACATCACCTTCAAGCCTCTTTCCACCATGTATGATAATCTTGTCCAACTTGTTATCCCCTCTTTCTCGCAAGAGCGACTCGCTCTATTCCGGCATAATCTGAACAAAAAATAATATCACAGTAATCTTTTTCTTTCAGCATTTTCTCGAGGGCGAATCTCTGACCCGCCCCCATTTCCATG
>JAUXBI010000238.1 GCA_030619435.1 Syntrophaceae bacterium | reverse complement strand
TTAAGACCGCTCTTTTCGAGTTCATCCAGTTGGAATCTCAGAAGTTCTTCCCTCTCGCGTTTTTCATTATTTTTTGCTTTCAGTTCATCAAGTTTTTTTTCCAATGCCTGCCAGTCGCTGTAGAGACCAGCGAATTCGGACCTGAGGGGCATAAGACCGCCAAATTCGTCTAATATGTCGATATGATTATCGGCATCCAGAAGAACCTGATGCTCGCGCTGACCGCAGATATTTACAAGTGATTCGCCAAGCGATGAAAGCATTCCCAGTGTTGCGAGATTTCCATTTATATAAATCCTGTTCCTGCCACCCCTGGAAACAACTCTTTTGAGCACCAGTTCGTTATTCTCACCCATGCCCGCTTCTTTCAACTTTTCCCTTATATCTTCATTATCACTCACATCGAAAAGAGCCTCGACCACTGCAGAATCCTCGGAAGACCGCACAAAATCGCTCGATGCCCTGTCCCCAAGGAGAAGGCTCACGGCACCGATGATTATGGACTTACCGGCACCTGTCTCCCCGGAGATCACGTTCAGTCCACTCGTGAAAGCAACATTCAATTCATCAATGATGGCGAAATTTTTTATACTCAGTTCTGTCAGCATCTTATCAGGGTAATTCGCCCCATCCCAGTTTAGTGCGCAGGATCTCCAGATAATCGCGATGGGGAGATTCTACAAGATTTATATGGGTCTTTGATTTTTTTATACCTATCCTATCACCCGATTTTAACACAAAAAGATCCTGCCCGTCGAGTGTCATGGACGCCTCACCTTTCTTTGTCCACACTATCACTTCTATGACGGAATCCGGCGGCAATACAATAGGCCTCTTCGTCAGGGTGTGCGGACATATGGGATTGATAATAATGGAATCGAGCTCCGGCAGGATAATGGGACCGCCTGAAGACAGTGAATACGCAGTGGAGCCTGTAGGGCTGGATATTATAAGGCCGTCTGCCTTGAAGGTACTCAGATATTTCCCATCAACAAAGGTTTCCAAATTGACCATTCTGGAGAGATTTCCCCTGTTAATCACAACGTCATTGAGCGCGGGATATTCCACGCCTTCTACGGACACACTGAGCATCATTCTCTTGGAAATACTGCATTCCCCCTTAAGAATAACCTCCATGGTAGTGAGCATCTCGTTCAGATTGACCACCGTCATAAAACCAAATCCACCCAGATTAATGCCCAGAACAGGCACATCAGACCCCATCACCATGCGCGCCGCCATAAGGAGTGTCCCGTCACCACCGAAAACTACAATCATATTTACCGCGGATGCCAACTCACTCCTGGAAACCCCGGGCATATCTATCTTTCCGGCTATCTCTTCTTCAAAAAGAACTTCCACTCCTCTATCGGAAAGCCATTTGCCAAGCCGCAATGAATACTCGGCGGCTTTTTCCTTGTCGCTATTTGCGACAATGCCCACTCTTTTTATATCCATAAGTATCTCCACATGTTACCTGACGCTGATTCTTGAAAATCTTACAAACGACTATCACAAAAAAAAGTGGGTGTCTATCGGAAAGGCTTGACATCGACGCCTGAATTGCGTTAGCTTCCCCGCCTGGCAAATAATTGCCTACTAATCAAGAGAGGGGACATATTGTGGGACTATCAAAAGGAACCCTGACGTTCACAAGGTATAGTGTCGCAGGCCAGTTGCCGGACAAATTTCCGGATTTTATAGACAGACAGATAAAGTCCTTCGCCTTCAGGGAGCTGTCGTCCGGAAGTGATGAAAAGTCCCTCGGCTGGACCAGCTTTGATAATATACTGGATACCGATTTTGAATACGCTAACTATTCAATAGCCGACTATATCGTCCATTCCCTTCGTATCGACCGCCGGACAGTACCCCCTTCCCTGCTGAAGCTGAGGGTACTCAAAGCGGAAAAAGAGTTTCGGGAAGAAAAAGGCCTGAAGAAACTCTACAAGGGACAACGGGAAGATATCAGAGAAACCGTCAAATTAGGATTACTAAGCAGGGCGCACCCTGTTCCCTCATTCTACGAGGTCTGCTGGTCGGTATCGGGGAAATGGCTGCTGTTCGGCTCGCTCTCGGAAAAGGTGAATGACGATTTCAAAGAATTATTCAAAAGATCATTCGACCTGCCCCTCACCCATTTTATACCATGGGACGCAGAATCCATACCCGGTGACATCTCGCTCCCAGGAAGAGAATTCTTAACGTGGCTCTGGTTCAAGAGCGAGGAGCGTGGTGGAGGCATCATGATCCCTAACAGTGGAGACACCGAAGTGATATTCCTGCAGAAAATAGTGCTGGAATCGGGCGAAGGAGAGTATTCCGAGACGGTGGCCTGCAGGGGGCTTCACGCGGATCTTGAGGAGGGTAAGTCGGCGCTGCGCAAGGGTAAGAAAGTAACAGAAGCGCGAATAAGGCTCGGCGCGGAAAATGACCAGTTCGAATTCACATTCAAGGCCGACACTTTCTGTTTTCAGGCCCTCAGGCTTCCTGTGTCAATGGATGAGGAGGAGGAAGATCGGGAAGGAAGAATTCTTGAGAGGATCTACCTCGTGGAGATCGCGATGAAGACAATGGAGCAGTTGTTCGCCCTCTTTCTTGAAAAGCGACTGTCCCCTCAGTGGACATCTGAGGAACTGCCGCACATGAAAAAATGGCTGGCCGACTGATCCGAGTGATCCGAGGGTCAGGTCTTGCTTTTTGCCA
>JAUXBI010000187.1 GCA_030619435.1 Syntrophaceae bacterium | reverse complement strand
GCTCCGACTCGTAGAATTCAGGAGACGCCATACTCATCTTTATCGAACATAAACAGGCAAGCTGTCACCGGGTTAACCCCCCGAAAGTCTCCCGCATAGATTCCGGGTCTTGTATGAGGGTTTCCTTCCGAGCCTTGGGCAGGCCCTTGATCCTGCGCTCCAGCTTCAACGCCGTTTTATGGTCGCCAGCATGCATGGTGAGGATGAGCTGAAGCGGCCCCCTCCCCTTCAGGTACCGCGCGGCCTTTGGCCCCGCCTGCTGATGCTCGGCGAAACGCCTTTCAACATCGGTGGTTGCCCCTGTGTAGAGAGTGCCGTCCCTGCACCTGATCATATACACATACCAACTCTTCATACAACCCTGTCCCAAACAAGGGAGCTCCGACTCGTAGAATTCAGGAGACGCCATACTCATCTTTATCGAACATAAACAGGTAAGATGTCACCAGATTAATCCATGATTCTTATGTGTCAGGTTAAGATAAGATTTCAACCCTTGTTTCTCAGCGATATATATTCTTTCGATGACCGATTTTTACTATCCAGACAGTAAGTTCTTCATCTTGAATGGAGTATAGAATACGATACTGTCCTTGCCGCAGACGATACCTTTCCTGACCAGCTAATTTCTTACAATCTGGAAGGCGAGGGTTTTCACCAAGTGATTCGATGCGTTCAAGTATCCTTTTTAAATCCTTACACTTAAATGTCAACCGGAAAGCTCTTGTTATATCTCTAAGCGAGTTCTGGCGATGATTTCCTGTTTCGCCAAATCATGCAGGTCGTCGAAGTATGCGCAGTAACCGGCTACCCGCACTACCAGCCCTGGATATTTCCCCGGATTGACTCTTGCATCTTTCAGCATTTCAGGGTCGAGTACGTTTAGCTGCATCTGCATTCCCCCTGAATCGAAGAAGCCTTTTACAAGAGCGCGCATAATGCCTATTCCACGATCACCCACCAGAGTACTGGGATCGAAACGAAGATTAAGGGCGTAACCATTAGGCGCGAGGGTAGAATCTACATGGGCTGCCGAGTTAAGAACCGCTGTAGGCCCTAAACGGTCTTTTCCGTTACCCGGCCCCAGGCTGGACGCGAAAGGTTCCCCTGCCCGTCTTCCGCTGGGCAGTGCTCCTACACGCTTCCCGAAAGCAACATGACTTGTAACGGAATAAAATCCCGGCACATAGGGACCTCCACGCGTGTTGCGATACATCGCAAGGGCCTTATGGAATATGCGGACTACCAGGTCGGCATAACCGTCGGGCATGGCCTGGTCATTCCCATACTTTGGGGCATTGAGGAGTTCCGCCTGAACCTTTGGATCGGAAGAAAAATTGGCGCGCAGGGCTTTCAGGACATCGGCCATGGTGTATTTCCGGCGTTTGAACACCACATCATCCAGGGCAGCGAGCGAATCCGCAACGTCGGCGACCCCGATCCCCTGTATGCCGCTTGAATTATACATGGCCCCTCCCGCAGTGACATCTTTTCCCGACTCGATACAGCCGTCTACCAGCAAGGAGGAGAGCGGAGTGGGATGGTAGTCGCGGTTCCCTTTCTCTATTATTTGCTGGAAGCCTATCATCCGCGCCACCATGTTATCCACTTGTACTCTGAAGGCCTCTATCATCTGATCAATACTGGTGAAAGATTCGGGGTCGGGGGTTGCAACCCCTGTTTGTCGACGGCCATTGAACCGTTTCCCACTATTAAGAGCCAGCTCAAGACAGATTGGAAGATTAAAGAGACCCGCGTCGGTAGAGAAAAAGCTCTTACCTGGCAAAGCCAGCTCCACGCAGCCCACTGTTGCGTAATTTCGCGCCTCTTGAAGAGGGTAGCCATGACGGGTGAGAGCGGTTATAGATGCCTCATCGCTAAAGAAAGCTGGAACTCCTCCCCCTTTTCTTGCCACATCCACCACTCGTTCAAGGTAGTCTTCAGGGGAATCAGAATGAACCCGTGCCTGATAATTGGGGTCACGGAGCCCCGATTCCTCCATAACATCAAGGAAAAGCCAGGTAAGATCATTAACGGCATCTTTCCCGTTTTGATCCATTCCTCCCACTATTGCTGCTTGAACAACCAGGAATCCCCCATGGTATTGACTGGTTCTTTCCGAGAGCAAAAAAACATGCTCTGTGGCCTTGGCAGAAAAACAAAGCAGAAGTTCCCGGGCGCGCTCCGGAGTTATCCTTCCTTCTTCCAGATCTCGCCGGTAATAAGGGTACAGATATTGATCCATCCTCCCGAAGGAGATTGCAGAATTGAGTCCTTCAAGATTCATTGCCATATGAGTCAACCATAATGACTGCAAGGCCTCATGAAAGGTCTCGGCTGGTTCCCGGGGGACTTTGTAACATATACGCGCTATTTCCTTGAGTTCCCGGACACGTACCGTGTCTTTCTCCTTTCCGGCTAATCTCTCGGCTTCCTGTGCCATGCGGGCAGCAAAATCAGCCAGGCCCTCACATACGATCCTGGCCGCCTGATGCAGGTCTCCCTCTTTCCCATCCATGGCCTTCAAATATCCCTTCACACCCAGCTTGAGCATCCTTTCGTAATTTGGAAGGAAATGTCCGATGCCACCAGCTTCGTGAATCAGGTAATATGTCGCATTAAGCTGATCCGCCGCGTAACCGATTAGTCTGAAAATGTGAGGATAAAAGGCGCGGAACACCATATTGCGGGTGAGCCAGTACGGGAAAACTCTGAAGAGTAGCTTTAAACGATCAACCCATGGAATCTGAAAAGGTGTAGTTTTTCTTTTATCTATCCATAACAACTCTTCGCTCATAAAGATTCCCACCAGCTCGGGCTGGATAAGGGCCGAAATACGCCGGCTACCTATATTCCCAACTATCAATTCATCAGGATAAATGTGCACTGATTTATGTCTGAGAATATGTCGCAGTGCTTTTGCTTTACGGATCACCATGGGATCTTTCACATCATCATGATGCTTGAAATAGTCCGTCACGAGGTATGCGCGCTCAGGGCACAAGTAGATTGGAGTGGAAAGGAGTTTCTTCTTTATGCGGTCGAATCGTTGAGACTTTCTTTTTGTCTCGACAGATTCCCCGACATTATTACCATTAAAAGCGTTGATAGCCTCCTCCATCATCTTCTCCTTATAGATATTTTTTGCCGGGGTTGGCAATGAGTGACCCTTTCGCATAGCAGGTATCACATTTTAAGTTAGAATTCTGTTTTTTCTCGCGTAGAAATTCTTCGGGTACATACTAACTATGAATTATTGGACAGGCTCTATTGCAGGAAAAAAGTTATTTCCCTCAAGGCTCATCCACCCAAAGATTGACTTGTCGCTTACACATTGTTCTCAGAATCGTTTCAGGAGAAAATCGACTATTACCGCTTGGGACAAAAATCGGGGGACACCACATCTATTCAGCGATTTCCGGGGAAACAGGTATGGCGTCCCCCAATTTCCAAAATCTTTTATTTTCATCCGATTGGGAGCTAAATGCCATCTTGACAATACGATCTTCATTTGGTATCAGAATTTTAAGATTTACAATTTCAACCTATTAACTATTTAAGGATGAAAAAAATGAAAAAAATATTAAAGATAATCTTATATCTTTTCATCGTTATCGTCTTAGTATTTGCAGCATTAATAATTACAGCAATTGTAACTGATTACAAACCTGCAGAAACAGTAGAAGTATATAAAGCAAAAAGTTCAAACACCATTTCCGATACTTTGGAGTTTAATATTGTTAACTGGAACATTGGGTATTGTGGTTTGGATGCCTCTATGGATTTCTTCTATGATGGAGGTACTCATGTAAGACCATCTGAAGAAAATGTAATTGAAAACCTTAAAT
>JAUXBI010000070.1 GCA_030619435.1 Syntrophaceae bacterium | reverse complement strand
TCAGCGATATGGGAGGATGAGAGCTAAATGATAAAAACTGCGATTACTGAAATGTTCGGTGTGAAGTACCCCATTATGTGCGGCGCGATGATGTGGCTGTGCAAGCCTTCCCTCTGCGCGGCGATATCCAACGCCGGAGCCATAGGCGATATTACCGCGGCCAATTATGAGACTGAAGAGGACTTCAGGGCCGCGATAAACGAAACACGCGGGCTTACGGATAAACCCTTTATGGTGAGTGTCACCATACTGCCGTCGATTCGCATTACCGCCGAGCATTACAAGATGTATCTTCGTGTCTGCGCGGAGGAACAGGTGGCGGGTGTGGAGATATCGGGAGCTCCGATCGACAAGGCCTGTGGCATGGAATATATTGAAATGCTCAAGAAGGCCGGGGTCAAAATGTTTCACAAGGTCGGTTCAGTTCGCCACGCGCTTCACGCCGAAAGCGTGGGATATGACGGAATATACGCCGCGGGTATTGAAGAAGGGGGACATCCCCTCAATGACGACGTTTCTACCATGGTGCTCACACCGAGAATAGTGGAAGAGGTAAATCTGCCGGTGGTTACCGTGGGGGGAATCGCGAACGGCAGGACGATGGCGGCGGCCATGATGCTGGGCGCGGAGGGAGTAATGATGGCCACGCGTTTCATGGCGACCCGTGAATGTAATATACATAATAATATAAAGAATAAACTCATCAGCAGTCAGGAAAATGATACAACACTCATCTGCAAGTCTATAGGTCTCCAGGCCAGGGCGCTGAAAAACAAGAATGTGAGTGATGTCCTGGATGTTGAGGCGAAGGGGGGAGGCCTCGAGGCGATTATTCCTCTGATTACCGGTGCCAGGATAGAGGAGGCATGGGAAATAGGAGATGTGGATATGGCCCCCATGATGGTGGGACAGTCAGTGGGTCTGATCCACAACACCATGATCTGCAAAGAACTTATAGAGGGAATGATGGAAGAGGCCGAGGAGCAGATAGCTGTTGTCTCCGGAAAATTCTGACATTAAGGAAATTATTCAAAAAGAAGTATGCCGGGGGATCTTTTCGGCGGACAATTATTCCGCTCATAAAAAAGCAAGGAGGTTCGATATGACTGGTTCGATTAAAATTCTGGTTAAATGTTCCGCTTGTGGTAAGTCCCTTATGAATCCTGATGTCAGGATTGATGATCTTCCTTCAATAGATATTGAAACAAAGATCGGGAAAAAGGTAGGTCATCTTTATCTGAGTCAGGTTTACGGCAGTTATAACAAAAATTTTGATGGCGTGGATGACATTGATGGTGTTATTTGCAGCTTATTCTGCCCACACTGTGGGAATCCTTTCCCTGTGTATCAAACATGTGAATGCAAGGCGCCCATAGTTGGATTTCAATTACAGGTGGGGGGAACCATAAAAGTTTGTTCCCGTAACGGGTGCAAAAACCACTCTCTGGAGTTCACAAATGTGAATGATGCCTTTGAATTGTTTCAGAGTCAGAACAAGACAGGCTTGAGCTGAGTCAGCAAGCATAAATAACTCATACACCTTGCTTGCCCTTTTGCTTGTTTTCTGTGTTGTGTCAAAGCTTGCATAACTCGTTATGCGCGCTTCAACACGCCTTGAGAACAAACAACATTACGGCGCAATCTGTATAACTTATTTATTCTTGATTCCTAACGCTGTTTCCCTCTCTCTACTTCTGGTCTGTTCTACTTCTGGTCTGTTCTACTTCCTTTCCCCCCTTTGTAGCGCCGATAGGGTCTTTTCTTCGTTTTAGGGTTTTCTTCCGCGATTGATTTGGTTTCCTGAAGCGGGTCTTTCCCGATCCAGCGGGGGGTAATCTTCTTCTTGCGGATAATTTCACGAAGCTTGGGAAGGTCACGCTTAGTCACAAGGGTAAAGGCCCGGCCCCTTTTCCCCATTCGACCGGAACGACCGGTACGATGAGTATACTGTGTTCCATCCCATGGTAAATCCCAGTTTACCACATGAGATACATGTGTAAAATCAAGTCCTCTCCCGGCGACATCTGTGGCAATGAGGTGGCGAAGCTTCTTTGTTTTAAACTGCCTGAATATGGAAGAACGTTTGTTCTGACTGAGCCCGGCGTGTATATACTCGATGTCTTTATAGTGTTTCCGCATATCGCGGAATAACTTGTCAACCCTGTGGCGGGCGTTGCAGAAAATGATCACCTGATTTATATCTTCTGCCTCAAGATATCTTATGAGTTCCGCTTCTTTGCGATACGGTTGGAGATAGGCGAAATAGTGTTCAATGCTTACCGGTGCCGCCCTTTTTTCTATAAGAGAGATGTATTCTGGGTCCCGTAGATAACCATGGGAGAGCTTTGTGATGTCATCATCCATTGTCGCGGCGAAGAGAAGCGTCTGATGCTTATTTATCATGCAGGACATGATAAACTCAATGTCTTCGAGGAACCCTTCCTTTAAGAGTTCGTCCGCTTCATCGAGGACGACGCATTTCACATTCGACAGGCTGACAGCTCCGTCATACAAAAGATCGATGAGCCGCCCCGGTGTCGCGACGAGGATATGTACCTTGTGTTTTATCTTGGCGACCTGAATCTCTTTGCTGAATCCGCCGAAAACTGCGAACGAGACCACCCCGGCCCCGGCACCTATCTTTTCGATCTCATCCACATACTGAAGGCATAATTCACGGGTCGGAACGATCACCAGACCCTGGATGGCGTTCTTCGAGGTGTCGATTTTCTGAACAAGGGGAATCGAGCATGCGGCCGTTTTCCCCGATCCCGTTTCCGCAAGGGCGCAGAGATCCTGTCCCGCGGTAATAATAGAATAGGTAGCCTCCTGAATCGGGGTCATTTCCTCATACCCGATCTTCTCGATTGCATCGAGGATTTGTGAAGGGAGGCCAAGCTCACGGAACTTCGTGTGTCCTCTCTTTTTCTCTGCCGAATCCTCTTTCTTTCCTCTCGTTGATCCCTTTTTTCTTTTCTCGACTGGGTGTATTTTTTTCTTCTCTGTTGTGTACTGTTGCTCTTTCTTTCCCGAAATGGAACTTATAAGAGATTTCAGGCTTTTTAATATATCAAATTTCATGCAAGTCATCTTTCTTTGTGTGATGGTTTTTTCCTGTATCAGGGGTCACGCGGCGGACTATATCACAACTTGCTCTTTTTGACGCATGATTATCGTCAGGGAAGTGCATAAAAAAGAAAAATGCAGAGGATCCGTGTGGAATGAAAGAGTCTTCCTTGTCATTGATCTGTCCGTTGCCTATCCGAATGTTGATCCAACCCAGATACCGACATAATATGTTAAAACTATGACAAGTGACGCGATAAGCAAGTGTTCAGAGATCACTTTCCAGGGCTTTACCTTTTGTTCTTGAGCGATGTAAAAACTGAGAATCCCCAATAGGGACAATCCCCAGACTACACTTATGATGATCGCTGTTGTGAGGGGGAACAGCAGAACAGGAACAATAAATGTCAGCGCAAAAATAAATTTGAATAAGAAAGTGGAGATTGTAGCTTCCCATATCTCTCGGGTGGTGTTCTTATTTTTGGATTCTTCAGCAATGTGAATGCCCAGAGCATCTGAGAATGCGTCTGCTATCGCTATCGTGATTATACCGCCGATAACAACAAGTTTTGAGCCTGTGCCGGAATACAGACCTATCATCAAACCAAGCGTCGTGATTATTGCAGAGGTTAACCCGAAGCTGAATCCTGTTTTTAACGAATGTTTCATATGTTTTTTTAGACCTCTGATATCCTTAAGCTTACTCCGGTAATCACAGTTTCCCCATCGCTTGTTTGTTGATCTTCTTCTTACCCCTGATAACGGATAAAAATTATCTTCATTGCGATAAATACGAAGAGCTCACGAACAGTAACCTAATAGTTATGGTGCTTTTTTTCAATACATTTTGCACTAGTATTTTCATCAGAATAAATATCCGATGCCGGAATTTCCTGATTATCAGTTTATCCGGCATCCGGTGATTTGTTGCGCGATGCCGGTATTGGGGCGTTAATCTTGTTTTAGTTCCGTAAGTTATACCGGGTTTACCTGTCCGCGACGGCATACAGCATTGGTATGTTACCTCCCGAATGCCGTTGATGTTTTTTTGCTCATCTGGTACATGTAAGTTTCAAGAAAATGGATTGTTTGGTGGCCTGTTAATATGAGAACAAAACTACTTTGTCTGTTTATATTTTTCCTGGTGGGTTGCGCGACAATAGAGCCGGAGAGGATTGTGCCCCTTGTCCCGGTTACTTCGCGCGAGTTGCCCATTCTGACGGATGACCTTGATCGGGCCTCCCTGGAGCTCGCAATATATAGAAGCTTTAGATACTATAACAGGCTGCCCGAGACAAGGAAGTTCCAGCTCGGAGACCGCGTATGCACGGCGGGGGAATTGAAGGAATCTCTTAGCGAGTTTCTGAAGATTATCAGGATGCCGGGTTCAGTCGATGATAAAACAAGAAGGATAAAGCGGGCCTTTGATATATACAAGAGCGTTGGAAGGCGCGGTGGAGAGGTTCTGTTTACGGGATATTATGAGCCGATTCTTGCAGGGTCATTTGACAGGACACCACAGTATCGCTATCCCATCTATCGCACACCTGACGATCACGTTGTGGTAGATCTTGGAAAATTCAAGGAAAAATACAGAGGAGAACGTATCATCGCGAGAATTGAAGAGGGAAAGGCTGTTCCCTACTACACGCGCGGGGATATCGATATAAAAGGGTCTCTTGAGGGGAGGGGACTTGAGCTCCTCTGGCTTTCTGATCCCGTTGATATTTTTTTCCTGCAAATTCAGGGGTCCGGAGTTGTAAATCTCCCCAATGGCGACCTTATTCAGATAAGCTATGACCAGTGTAACGGTCATCCTTACCGTAGTGTGGGAAGAATGCTTGTTGAACAGGGGAAAATGTCTCTGGGAGAGGTATCCCTCAAGGGCATCAAAAGGTATCTGAGGGAACATCCTGAAGAAATGCTTGATATATTAAGTTGTAATGAAAGCTATGTGTTTTTTCGTATTGTTGAAGAGGGCCCCGTGGGAAGTCTTAATGTGCCGGTTACGCCGGGCAGGTCGATAGCCACAGATGCGAGAATGTTTCCCAGGGGCGCGCTTGCTTTTATCAGAGTGAAAAAGCCTGTTATAGACGAATATGGCAACATTGTATCATGGGTGCCCTTTTCCAGGTTTGTCCTTAACCAGGATGCCGGAGGGGCGATCAAGGGCCCTGGAAGGGTGGATCTGTTCTGCGGCAGGGGGAATAATGCGGAGATCATGGCCGGACATCTGAAAGAAGAAGGAGAACTGTATTTTCTTGTAAAAAAGAAATAAACCGCTGTTCCAGTCAAGATCCTTAATTAAATAGCGAACAATCCTTATGCATAACCGTGAACTGATAACTGTAAACTGTAAACCGTTACCTTTATGCGAAGACCTGTAATCCCTCTGCTCACAGCGCTCATCCTGGGAATAACTGCTGGGAACCTTGTAAACATACCCGGCGTTCCGGTTCTTGTGGCACTCCTGACAACCCTTGCAGTGTTGCTTTTCCCGGTTGTTGCAGGGAGAAAGGGCTCTGTTGCCTTATGCCTTCTTATGTCCCTGTTCCTTCTGGGCATCCTTAATATAAATCTCTATCTTCATCCATACCGTAGCGGAGACGATATAACCCTTCACGCAGGCAAAGATAAACTGACTGTTGAAGGGCTGGTGTGTAATCCTCCTCGGGTGCTGCGCAACAAAACCAGCCTTGTTATTAACTCCACAAGGATCATCAGAGATAAAAATGTAATTCCGGTACATGGCAAAATACTCCTTTCTGTCAAAGATAATAACAGGTTATTCAAATATGGTAACTATATCAGGGCGAAGGTCAAGCTTAAAGAGCCGCACAACTCCAACAACCCCGGCGGGTTTGACTATAAGAGATATCTTCTCTACAGGGGTATCAGCTTGCGCGGGTACATAAGCAGTCCTTCAGACATCGTTATCATGAGGGAAAGCGCTGGGAATTATTTCAGGACGCGAATAGAGCGATACCGCTCCAGTCTCAGGGCGCTTATCCTGGAAAATGCCCCCTTTCCTGAGGGAAGTATACTGCGGGCTCTTATCCTGGACGAAAAGGAGGGCATTCCGGAAGATATCATCGAAGGATTCAACAGGGCGGGGGTCTCTCACATCCTCGCCATATCGGGGCTGCATGTGGGGATAATAGCCTTTATTTCTCTCATTATTATCAGGACCGCCATGAAGTCTTCCGAATACCTCCTGCTGAGATTTAATATCTTCAAGGTATCCGCCCTGTTTGCCGTCATACCCATAATAAGCTATGCCTTCATTGCCGGTCTTCGCATATCAACGATAAGAGCCACCATCATGATACTATGTTTCCTGATTGCGCTCCTTGCCGGGAGGGGGCGTGATCTCTTGAACATACTGGCATTCGCGGCATTTGCCATTCTTATCATAAACCCCGCGTCCCTCTTTGACGTCTCGTTCCAGCTCTCTTTCATGGCAGTTGCCTCCATTATTCTCATAACCCCGACACTGGGCGGTATGATTCCAAAGGGAAGCGGGGATGGGATTTTCAGGAAAAGAATTACCAGTATCATTCTCTTCATGGTGGTAAGCCTCAGCGCCATGATCGGCACATATCCACTTATCGCTCTCTATTTCAACCGGGTCTCAAACATCGCACTTCTCACCAATCTGTTTATCATACCGATAATAGGATTCGCTGTCCTCCCGCTGGGAATATTGTTCATCATTACGGCTCCCTTCGCGCCGATCGCGACAGCGCTTATACAGGCTGCCTCTTTTTTTATCAGGATATCCGTCTCTATCGTCGATTTTCTGTCCTCCTTATCCTTTTCGAGTTTCCACGTAACAACACCGACGATTCCTGAAATTATCCTCTACTACCTCCTGATTATTACAGTGTTGAAATTACTGGATGTGTGGAGATCGAAAGAGGAAGGGACAGACGATACACCCGGTGCTGTCACTGAAAGCTGTTTCTTCCCGGTTGCTGCCACGCATCTCGGAAAGCTGTACAGGGCCAACAGAAGCAGAGTATTGGCTCTGTTTCTGGGTTCAATTCTGCTGTTCTTTACCGTTGATGCCTTCTATACGAACATAAAGGCAGCCCGGCAGAAATATCTTGAGATAACATTCATAGATGTGGGGCAGGGCAGTTCCACACTGATAAAGTTTCCCGGAGGGGTTACTATGCTGGTGGATGGTGGAGGGTTCTATGACAGGAGTTTCGATTTGGGGAAATATGTAGTGGCGCCTTATCTGTGGCACGAAAAAATAAAAAAGGTGGACATCATGGTACTTACGCATCCTGACCAGGATCATGTCGGCGGTCTTCCCTATATAGCTGACAACTTTGAGATTGGTGAAGTTTGGTCAAACGGTTGTGAATCGAAGAATGAATCCTGCCGGATATTGAAGAAAATCATCAGGAGAAAAGCCATTCATCACAGGATTGTGGATAAAGACACAGAGGAGCAAACAATCGGAGGCGCCTTCATCAGGATACTGAACCCGGCAAAATCAGCATCGGGGAAGGGCCTTCACTTTCCGGACTCTGATTACAACGACAACGGGGTGGTAATGAAAATAACCTTTCGCAATACGAGTATACTCCTCCCCGCGGATATATCGGAATACGTCGAGGCCGAACTTGTCGCATCCGGAACTGATCTGAAGGCGAATATTCTCATGGCTCCCCATCATGGAGCGCGATCATCCAGCTCCGCGCCCTTCCTCAAAGCGATCCGGCCTGAAATCGTAATTATAAGCTGCGGCTTGGGCAATGTCTTCGGTTTTCCACATTCCGGCGTGCTCGACAGATACAGAAGAATGGGAACGAGGGTACTTAGAATAGACAAGTGCGGGGCAGTTACAATACAGGTAGATGGAGAGAAGATAGAAATTGAAAATCATAAGCCGGGAGATGAGGTTCAGGCGGCAGAAGAAAAACAAAAATCCGGTGAAAGATAAGACCTCCGGATTAATCACGAAGCAGAAGTATCTATTGCAGGGGTTGAAAAATAAAAATTAAACTTCTTTGGCAATGATACGCGATGATATGTTAT
>JAUXBI010000160.1 GCA_030619435.1 Syntrophaceae bacterium | reverse complement strand
GTAAACGTGTCATCGGTGAACGGCGTAAACCCCGCGCTTTTCCAGGGTATCTATTCTATCACGAAAGCCGGGCTGATCAGCATGACGAAGGCCTATGCCCAGGAACTCGCAAGTGCAAACATCCGCGTAAACGCGCTTCTTCCCGGACTTACTGAGACAAAGTTTTCCGCGGCGTTGTTTTCAAACGACGATATCTATAAATATGCCATAGGCAAGATACCCATGAACAGGCACGCACAGCCCGTGGAGATGGCAGGAGCAGTATTATATCTCGTGTCCGATGCCGCATCCTTTACCACGGGGACATGCATAGTATGCGACGGTGGAATGCTCATCTGAAAGTCACTGACAGGGCGGCATCACCCTTGCTGCCCTGTCATATCTTTCCATTTTGCGCCATCTCAACACATCTCGTCATAACAAATTTGAGAAAGATGTCACATGTATCTTTCCATCCTTCACATTGAATGTGACGCTCAAGGTCTTCAGGGTCGGAATAGTTGCATCCGGACAGCGCATGGCAGTCAGTGCTTCCGAATTTCTCCAGGAAATCACGATAGAGGTTTTCCACCGCTCCAATGGCCCTGTCCCTGTCAGACGCATGTTCCTCCGGCACCCCGTTCCTGCCCTTACCACATTTAAGGCCGATGGCCGCGCTGCTTCCTATCAGAAGACCGCAGGTCGTTTGCCCCGTCAATATTGCACCCATGTACCCGGCCGTGGCCCACGAATAAGCATCTTTTGGAAGATTCCACATGTCCTGCAAGCCCTGCAGGGTGGCCTCTGCTCATGTATAGAGATGCATCCTTCTGTATGCCCCGGCAAGGACCTCGTCAAGCTTGTTTTGCTGCTTCATACTGCTTTTCTCTTTCAGACAGCTCCTAACACTTTTCTGCTTATTCTGCACCCAATCCCCTTCAGGTTGGGTGTGCCGTATTCTTTGCCGAGCTTTTCCGCAGAGGTAAGCATATTGAGGTTCGATTTTTCCCACCCATACTGAGATTCCGGCGACTCTTCGGGAAACCACCATCCGTGGGAGGCATTAATAATCCTGGGATCGACAGTATCAGTCAGAGTGGCAACTTGTGTTATTTTGCCATTCCTGGTTTCAATAACGACTTCATCACCCTCGCTGATATTATACTTTTCAGCCGTCTCAGGATGAATTTCAACTTTCGGGTGAGGTCTCATCTTTCTCAGCTTTTCGACCCACCTGTAGGATGAATGGAGATAATAGCGACTCTTGGAACTGTTCAGTATGAGAGGATAGTCGGGGTCATCATCTTCCGGAAGACCGCTGAATTCGGGCAAGGGCTTTAATCCGAATTTCTCAGCCGTACTCAACTTTAATTCCACCTTGCCTGTAGGAGTTCGAAATCCCTTTTCTTCGTAAAGTTTGAATCGGTCAGGACCTTTCAGATAACCTTTTTCAACAAACTGGCTGTATGTCAGACCGGCCGGCCTGACAATATCTTCCAGGAGTTCTTCGTAATCATCATGCCATAATTCCGGCGGGCTGATGAGCTTGCCCAGTTCATTCATGATTTTCATGTCGGGCCAGCATTCCTCCGGCGGTTCAACTATTTTGGGACGGGCGACGATGAACCCATGGCCGAGACCATAATGGCCGATGTCGTTAATCTCGAACTGGCTTGCAACAGGCAGAACAATATCCGCCATGGCCGCCGTAGGGGTCATGAACAGATCGGCAATTGCTATAAAATCAAGCTTCATGAATGCCTCGTAGGTCCGGCGGCTGTCGGCATAGGATAACATTGGATTTGAACACATGGCATAGAATCCTTTAACCGGATAAGGGACACCTTCGAGAATGGCTTCCTGAAAGAACGACGGCGCGATGGTCATCAGCCTGGGAATGACGCGATGATAAGCGCTGATCATCTCCTTCCTCTTGTCGGGGATAAGGTCGGCACGAACAAATGGTCCTAACCCCATGATCTTCGGATCATGAGCTGCAACATTACCACCCGCGACGTCAAGATTGCCCGTTATTGCCATTAAACAAATCAACGCTCTTACTGTATCAAAGGTATGGATATTGTGTTCGATGGGATTTCCCCACTGGATAACAGCCGGCTTCGATGTTGCGTAAAGTCTTGCCGTCTCTCTGATAAGATCGGCAGGAACCCAGGTTATCCCGGAGACTTTTTCAGGGGTGTATTGCTTGACATGTTCTGCCAGATCCTCAAAGCCATGAGTCCACTTTTCAACAAATTCCCTGTCATACAGAGACTCTTCGATGATGACATTTAAGAACCCCAAAGCAAGTGCGTGATCGGTTCCCGGTCTTATTTGAAACCATTTCTTCGATTTATCGACCAGATCGATCTTTCTCGGATCAATGACAACCAGTTCTGTTCCCTGCTTTAGCTGCTCCAGGAGCAAGCTGCATATCTCCCCCTCTTCATTTGTAGAGGTGATATTGCTTGCCCACAGAATGACCAGTTTGCTTTTTTGATGAAAATCCCCCACGGGATAAAAACCACAGGTATGGATACCCGTTATCTCACGAGGGGCATGACATACATCCTGAGACGCGATAACGTTTGGAGAGCCGAAAAGATTGGCAAGACGGATCAGGACAAAGTGTTCCAGGCCTTTTGGCATGCCAACGCCGAAAGCAACTCCCTTTGCGCCATACTCTTCTTTTATCTTATTCAGGTTCTCAGCTGTATATTGAAGGGCCTCTTCCCAGGAAATCCTCTCCCATTTTCCTTCGCCCCGCTTCCCTGCCCTCTTCAATGGATACTTGAGACGATCAGGGTGCGTGAGACGATCAGGTGACGCCACCCCCTTGGGACATATATAACCCCTGTTTAAAAATCCGTCCGGATCTCCCTTGACTTTTACAATCTTGTTATCCTTGACACCGACCAATAGACCACATCCGCCATGGTCCATTCGCGCGCAGTGTGTTTTTACCCAGCGAATATCATCTTCCATTAAATATTCTCCCTGTTTTAATTCTCTTTCTTCTCTTTCGAACGTTCTGCCCGTTTCGATTTTTGGCCATAACTCAACATCAAAATGCAGGGAATGCTAGCCGTTACTTTAAGGCATGGTCCTCAAGTGGTAAAAGGTTTTTGTATAAGATGATTGAAATTGCACCTGCAATATACATAGCGAGCCCGAAAATACCGGATGTAACGAACATCGAGCTGTAGAAATCACCCATATGATCCTGTATAAGAATGGCAATCGTCATAGCAAGAGCAGCGTTTCGTATACCTGTCTCCATCGAGATTGCCCGGGTCTGGTAATTGTTAACACCGATTAATTTCGGGAAAATGACGCCAAAAATCATTCCCAGCATTGTCAGAGAAAAAACCATTGAGTAAAACATGACCCCGTACCTGTCTGTATCAGCAAACTTATCCAGATTGCCCAGTACTCCCGCAATCATAATGAAGAGCAGGGCAATCACTCCCAGTGCCGAGAAGAAAGGAGTTGCTTTTCTGGCAAATTTTTCCCATTTACCCCGCACCGACATTCCAATAATAAGAGGTATAAGTACCAGGATAAGAATTGTTTGCACGATAATCTTGACCGGGACTGTAACTTCCGGGACATTGGCACAATAGAGAGCCAACAGTAATGGAGTGAAGATCAACGAGAAAATTGAAGAGAAAGAGGTTAAAGATATAGAAAGAGCCAGATCTCCCTTGGCATAGTGAGTCATTAGATTTGATGTGACACCACCGGGAATCGCCGTGATCAGAATCATTCCCACAAAGATAAAAGGGTAATGCTCGTAAAATCCCAACAGATGCCCGATACCCATCGCCATTAATGGCATAAATCCAAACTGTAATATCTCTCCTAAGATGATTCCGCGAGGTTTCGTGAACACCAGGGTGAAATCCTTGAAAGTCAACGTCAAACCCATCCCTACCATAACAAAGAACAGCATTAAAATAATGGATATTTTAAATATCTTATCAAGGAAGACCTGGTATGGCTTGGCCATAAATTGAGCGAACTTATAGACCTCTCCATTGATTGCGACATCCGTTGCCTTGATCTTAAAAACCATCTTGTTTTGGAGCATTTTCTCCAGCCCTGAATAATAGGAATCTGCACCTTCCTTCAACATGGCAGTATCCTCAGGCAGTGCGAGAATAAATATCTCACCGGAAAGTTTCCTCACAAGATATAAGTCCCGTTTGCTGTCTGTGCCTTCATCCTTTTCAACCCTTAGATGACGAAGATTACCTGCAAACTCCATCTCCGTAGCTTTGTCCCAGTTGATTTTTCCGGATTCTTCATTCAATT
>JAUXBI010000220.1 GCA_030619435.1 Syntrophaceae bacterium | reverse complement strand
CTTCTTTTTCTTTTATTGTAAAATTTTCTATTGAAACTGAGAGGACATATGGATTCATCCTGAACTTTTCAATAGAGACAACTTGATGAAGGGATTGAGAGAGTTTGTCTGCCAGAATCGGTTTGAGTACAAGAGGTACGACTAGAAAGCCTAATAGCGTATATAAAATAACGCATACTAAGAGAGAGACAATAAACTTCTTTGCTGGACTTTTCATAGTTATCCTCCTGACTGAGAAGTTTGTTTATATCGCTTTTTTATACCTTGTATAATACGCTTTTACATGAAAATGCGAGAGGTTGCTACTTGTTTATGGGGTTGTCAGTGCTGACACAGGGCAGTGCAAGCATTCTTGACGCCTACACCTTTTGCTTTAGTGAGATTTTGAAATTCAGCTGACAGAAAAATGATGGTTTATCAGGTAAAGGAGGATAGGTGTATTGATCAGATGAATTCACGGACGGGGATACCCTCGTTTGACAGGTATTCCTTTATCTGGGGTATCGTGTAGTGTTGGTAATGGACCATTGAAGCGATAAGCGCCGCGTCGGCGTCCGATGCCCGGAATACATCCCTCAGGTGTTCAGGTGTTCCCGCGCCTCCGGATGCTATTACCGGTATGGAAACGGCTTCGGATATGAGAGATGTCAGGGTCAGCTCGTATCCCGCGTTTGTGCCATCCGCGTCAATTGAATTGAGACATATCTCGCCGGCCCCCAGATCCCGCGCCTTTTTCGCCCATTCCACGGCGTCAATTCCCACCGGCGTCCTGCCGCCATTTATATATATCTCATACCCGGAAGGCAGTGCCGGGGTTTTATCCACCTTCTTCGCGTCCATTCCCAGCACGATGCACTGGCTGCCGAACGTCATGGCTCCCCGGTAGATAAGATCGGGGTCCTGGACGGCGGCGGTGTTGATGCTGATTTTTTCAGCCCCGGCGGCCAGCACCCTGTGCATATCATCCAGAGAACGAATACCGCCCCCCACTGAGAAGGGTATGAATATATTTTTCGCCACCCCTTCGACCACATCTATAATGATATCCCTTTTATCGGATGAGGCGGTAATATCGTAGAATACGAGTTCATCCACGCCCTGTCTGTAGTACTCTTCGGCCATGGCAACCGGGTCGCCTATGTCTATATTCCCCTTGAATTTGATGCCCTTGGTGGTTTTTCCTTCTCTGACATCCAGACAGATAATTATCCTTTTGCTCAGCATATCTACACCCTGCCGTCCCAGTCGCAAAAATTTTTCAGTATCTTCAAGCCGTGTCGGCCGCTCTTTTCGAGATGAAATTGTGTGGCTATGACGTTGTCACGTCCGATTATGGACGCGAACGAAATCCCGTAGTTGGTTGTTGCTATGATGTCCTCTTTTCTTTCAGGCGCGGGATAATAGGAATGAACAAAATAGAATTGAGTCCTTCCATCCAGTCCCTCGAGTACGGGGTGACTGCGTACAACGGATATATCGTTCCACCCCATATGCGGAATCTTTATGTCTCCGTCCGGGAATCTTCTGGCTATGCCGGGGATTATGTTCAGGCATGTCGTATCATTCTCTTCGCTTTCACCCAATATGATCTGAGCACCCATACATATGCCGAGGAAAGGTTTCTTCTGTGCAACGACCTCGCGTATTGCCCTGTCAAGTTTCCTGTGCCTTATAACCTCCATTGCCTTTCCTGCGGCGCCGACGCCAGGAAATATAATCCTTTCAGACGACAGGATCTCTTCGTATTTATCCGTGATCTTGCAGGTTACGCCTATATGTTCCAATGCCCTCGCGACCGACGTAAGATTTCCTGCCCCGTAATCGATAATAGCAATCATTATTTGTCATCCTGTGAGAGTTTTAAAGTGAAGTCACACTTTCTCAAGGTCATTGAGCGAATTGATATTGGCAAACATTCTGTTCTCCGGATCGAAAGTCGCGATCACGGCGGCCGGTATCTCCAGCACCCTCGTTTTCCTGTAGAAGCCGGTTATCTTCAGCCTGTCTTCATCGATGAGCCTCTTTATGGAAGGCATGCATTTTCTGGAATATATCGCGTGAAGTGGCTGAAGACCGTCTGGTGGAGCCGGAACCACAACATCATGACCCTTAACCTTCTCTATCATATACTTTATAAAGTCGCCGTTAAGAAAGGGCATGTCGCAGGGACATACAAAGGCATGATCGCAGGACGAGTGAAAAAGGCCTGTATAGATGCCACCCAGCGCGGCCTTTCCCTTTACAATATCTGTTACGATCCGGACATCCAGGTTGAGATACTCAAGGGGTGAATTGGTAACCAGGATTATCTCCTGAAAAATCTCTCCGAAGATTCTTGTCGTCCTGTCAATAATCCTCTCCCCGTCTATTTCTATAAACGCCTTGTTCATACCCATTCTGGTGTTTTTGCCGCCACACAGTATTATGCCTGTCATCCGGTTCACCGCCTTACTTACAAAGCCTGAGGATATCGACGATAATCTCTTCGGTATAATCCTGAAGCTCCCAGGCCTGCGCGAGAACATGCGCGTTTTCCGCGATCTTTTCGATGTCTTCCTCGGGAATATTTGCCTCTCCCAGCGACACGGGACTCCCGATGGACGCAAACCATTCTTTCAGGCGGTTTATTCCCTCAATCCCCGCCTCCAGGTTATCATTTTTCTCAATGCCGAAAATCTCCCGGCCTAATCGCGCGAATTTCACAGGATCTTTTTCGACAGCGTAAAACATCCATCCGGGAAGGACAACTGAAAGGCCGGCTCCGTGCGCTATATCATAAATCGCGCTCAGCGAATGCTCTATCATGTGGGCGGGAAGGCTTATCATTCCCATTCCCGCGGTAGTAAGGCCATTGAAGGCAAGCGTGGCGGCCCACATCATGTTTGCCCTCGCATCATAATCTGCCGGTTTTTTCAGTATAGCTT
>JAUXBI010000099.1 GCA_030619435.1 Syntrophaceae bacterium | reverse complement strand
TGGACATAGTTATTCGCGGGGAGTACGGCCTGTTTCTGGATGAAGGCATGACTGTGGGCAGCGAGATCCATCATGCAGTGGGCGATAAACTCAGTACCTTTGATATACATCGGTATGGCGTCGCCATTGATAAAGATATTCCCTTGAGATGGTTGAATCCGTACAAAGGTATTCGGACAACTTTGGAGTATATCGGAAGCACGATAAAAGACCATGATGACCGGATGACTTATCCGTGGCGGGACCCTGATGCTGATACAGGTGAACGCGTTTATGTAGATAAAAACGCAAATCAGCTGGTTCTGGTTTTTAATACCGAATATTTTAATGAATCATTAATACCGACGTTAGTCTTTCTTTACGATATAGGGCCGAAAACTTTCTTGTTTGTGCCGAAAATAGAATACAAGATAAACTATTTTACCGTTGAGGCTTCCTACCGGCATGTTGAATCCGATACCTATCAAAACATGGGATTTTTACAGAATGATAACGAATTCAGTTTAAAATTAACCTATTTTTTTTAAAAGGCATGTATGTTGACGTGCCGTCGTTTAATACATGAACATTTATTGAGAAAGGACATTAGATATGAAGCAATTATTTACCAATGCGGTAGTGACGCTCTTTTGCATAGCTGTATTTTTAATATCTCCGGTCAGTGCGGATGTGCAGCCGGGAGATGTCATTAATAAGGATAACTGGCAGAAAATTCAGGATTTGGTTCCGGACTTTATTCTGACCTGGGTAAAGAACGGGGATCTGGAGATGAAAATCGGAAAGCTCAATTTTGACAAGAATGAGTTTCACCCGCCCGTATACCTCGCCTCTTTGAAGGAAAAAACCAATCAAGGCAAGTATAAATTTAATGAAAAAAACGAGCTCATCGAGGTGGCAACCGGCAAGATATACCCGAAGGACATCGCTGGGTTTCCTTTTGCTGAACCTGATTATAACAGCCCGCAGGTTGGATATGAGATAGCTTATAATGCCAAGGAGCGGCTGTTTGATAGCCACTTTGTCGGGAATAATGACAGGAAAAATGGTCAGTGGTTAATAGGTCGAAAGGGTTTAGAAAAATTTATAGGATCGCGCATTTTGCAGTTCTATTATACTGGAGATAAGGGTAAATATGATTATGCCTCTATTGGTATGTTAACCAGTCCATATAATTGGGCTGGATTTGGCAACTTGAATTGGGTAACTAGTCGCCCGGGTGTAGTAAATCAGCGATGGATATACGCCCCGAATATCAGAAAAATCAGGCGCTATAAAGGCGAGGCACTTGGGTGTGAATCTCCCGCCGGGCTCACAATAGCCGAAGATGATATGTGGGCCGGCGGGCCTGTCTATCGTTTTGCGGACGGAGAGTATCGTTTTATTGAAAAAAAGACGGCCCTGATTGCATATCATAAAGCAGATCCAATTAGTTCGCTGGAGGGGGATCTGGAACAGGGAATCACAACCAATGAAGAAAGAGACAAAAATGCGCTTAAAATGGGATATGAGATAGATGGATGGAAGGGAGCGCCATGGACAATTTCCGATATCATCTGGGTAAAAGGTGAGGTTGCTCTTGTTGAATCAATAGCCAAGAATAAGGATTATTTCTACGGTCCCGTTGTGGGTTGGTTTGACGCGGAAACTTACGCAAGTGTGTATCGAGAGGTTCCCGATCTGAAAGGACGATCCTGGAAAGGAGCGTATTACCTAAATTCCGCTGTACAGACAAAAGACGGGAAATATCGAATGATTATTGACAGTGACAGAACGATCTATGACATAAAACGGGATAAGACAACTGTGGGATGGTCCTATGCCAGAGTGGAGGTGGAATGGAAAATACAGATACCAAATTTTTCCGAAGGGACGTTCACACCCAGTGGATTTCTAAAATTCGTGAAATAACGGGATACAAAACCCCATTTTTTAATAAACCCCCTGCACAGCAGGGGGTTAAGAACTGAAAAATAATACTGGATAGGGAAAAAGTTTATGCAGATACATTTTACGATAAATACGGCCAGATTATGCCTGTTGATCCTGGCAGGTGCAATGGTTTCTCTGTTCATGCCTGCTATAACGCCTGCTGGCGGCAATGCTACAACGCCTGAAGGTGATCTGTATGCGGTATCGTATGCAGGTAAGAGGGAAGTGATCGTTGTCGGCGAACGGGGAAAAATATTTCATTCACTCGACCGGGGGAAATCATGGAGACAGGTTCATGCCCAAACAAGAGCCTCTCTTTTTGCAGTTGCTTTCCCGGATGATGCTGACGGATGGATTTGCGGGCAGGAAGGCACTGTTCTTCACTCGGACAATGCCGGAAAATCCTGGAAAGAGCAGCAATCCGGCATATCTGAGCATCTGTTTGCCATCGATTTTTTTGATAGCAGTAACGGCATTGCCGCAGGGGGAAATGGTGCCGTGATCTGTACCGTTGACGGGGGCAAGACCTGGAAAAACCTGATTCTGGATGAAAATACAAATATTTACGGTGTAGTGATGACAGGTGAGAGGGAGGCATGCATCGCCGGTGAGACCGGCAGAATTTTCATTATCAATATCAACGACCTGCATGCTGAGGAAATACGGACATCCCTTTACAATCCGGATATGATGGAAGGACAGACGCTGTTTTCCCTCAACAAAAAAAATGGAAGGATCTATGGTGCTGGAATAGACAGCATTATCGTTCATTCTTCAGACAATGGGAGAAGCTGGGTAAAGAATACTGCCCCTTCCGTTGCACAGGAGCTTTATGGCATTGATCTGTCCGGAGATGCCGGATGGGCGGTGGGCAGCGGTGGTAATCTGATGCAATCGGTTGATGGAGGCAAAAACTGGCAGATTGTCAAGGTTCCGGAAAAAATTACCGAAAACTGGCTGATGTCGGTCCGTATTGCAGAACATCAGGGTGGAAATATACGGGGAATCATTGTTGGACAAAACGGCTCGATTTATCACCTTCGGGGAAACGCCCTGGTGGGAATCCAATAACTCAATTCAATATATAACTCAGGTAAAACCAATGAATAGTGTTCAGGAACAGAGAAAAAAGACCGCAGGCGCAGTGAGTATAGACAATATATTAAAGCGCCGCTGGATCTGCCTTCTGGTTATTCTTGCTTTACTGGGGGGCGTGTGTAGTCAGTTGAAACATATCCGTCAGGCCGCCGACCCACTTGCGGCCCTTTTCCCTTCGGGTCATCCGCATCTGGATACGATAAAAGAACTGAATCGGCTGGCTCCGCAACCCAATACACTGGTTGCTATATTAGAGGTGCGCCAGGGAGATATTTTCACAGTAGAGACAATTAAAAAAATCGACGATGTTACAAAAGCGCTCAAGAAGTTGCCGGATGTCATTCCGCAAGCTGCTGTTTCACTTACCAGCCGGAATCTGGTTCATGTGGATTACGCAGCCGACGGGATGGAACCCGGGGCCATTATCGGTGAGACGCTGCCTGAAACCGAAGAAGCAATTGCCGCCCTTCGAAGAAGAGTGGCCGTTAACGGCATGGCCAATGGGATATATGTTGCCGATGATAAAACAGCGGCGATGTTTACAATCTCGTTTGAAAACAGAAACAATCTGATTAAACAGGAGTATAAGGAACTTGATGATAACAAAAAAGAGGCGACGTCTCTGAAACTATATAAAGCGGAAAAGGAAAAAGAATTTCAGGCAAACCTGCTAAACGCCATCCAGGAGATAAAGACAAAAGAAGAGGATGCGAACCATACCCTGTTTTTTATGGGCGGGGAACTGATGAAGGCCCATATGACAAAGATGGGAGCACAGTTAGGGACGGCCTTTCTTGGAATGCTGATTCTGATTGTTGTGTGTCTTGCCTTTTATTTTCGATCGGTTCAGGGGGTGGTGATTCCTTTTGTGGCCATGCAATTCACCCTGTTGTGGGGGATGGGACTGTTCGGGTGGTTTATTCGAGAGTTTCAACCGATGATCCTTCTGGCGCCTCTTTTTCTGGCCATGTTTCCCCTTATCTTTTCAATTTTAATTATGGACCGTTATAAACGGACTTACCACAGGTATGATGATAAAAATGCGGCGATTGTTGCTGTTTATGGGGAATTTCCCCTTGGACTCTGGGCCGTTTTATCAGGGAGCGCTGTTGCGGGACTCTGTTTCAGCGGAGTTCCGCTGCTCACCCAGCTGGGTTATCTGGGTTTATTATGGGTGACCGGAACCTTTTTCTGCATAATGGTGATCGTGCCGGTGCTGATCTCTTTTTTCAGACCCCCTGCATCCAGAGAGAGGGCTGGCCGAATCGATTTCACGTCTAAAATGGCCGGCTTTTTCCCTGGCAAGGGGAAAATACCCGTTCTTGCAGTGGTACTGGGCTGCATACTGGTTGGTGGCGTTTTTTCTTTAAACCGGCTTCCTGTGGGGAAAAATGTTCCCGGCAGTTCGTATATTCCGGAAAATCATCCATGGAACCGGTGCTTTAACATTTTCAGCGAAAAATTTGTCGGTCCTTACGAGCTGTCGATCCATATACAGGCAAAGGAAGAAGGAGGGCTAAAAGACGCCCAGGTGCTTAATGAGATCGGGGACTTCTGTTCATATTTGAATACCGAAGGCGGCGCAAAAAAGAGTGTCTCTATCACTCAAATCATTAAAATGTCTCAAGCCGCCCTGATGGAAGGATATCCAAAATGGCAGACGGTTCCCGGCCAATCAGACAATATCGCGCGTTCCGTTGTCATGCTTCTTACCAACCCCGGAATGAAAAAGTATATGGACAGCACCTGGAGCGAAGCCACCCTTTCAACATGGCCGGGTAAAACCGATTCCAGGAGCATTGACGCATTTATATCAAAGGTTCAGCAATACATCAGCGAGCATCCGTCTGAAAAGTTTTCCATCAAACTGGGAAGTGGTCTTGCCGGACAAACCAAGGCCCTGAATGACGGGGTACAAAAGGCATACCCGGTGACCGCTGCGGCAGCTCTTTTCATCGTGTTTCTCACTGGCGCTGCTGTGACCCGATCCACCCGTATGGCGCTTTTTACGGTGATACCCATTGCCATTGCCCAATGTTTGATTTTTATTGTAATGGCGTTATTCAATATACCTGTCAGTCTGTCTATCGTCCCATCCTGCGCCGTCTCAGTGGGCCTTGGAATGGCTCTGGCTTATCCAATGCTTTTATCGGTCCGGGCACAGTCCGGTCAAAACGGTGAAACCGACTATGTCCGAATTATCGTGTTCGCAGGCGTGTTCTTATCGCTTATTCTTTTACCATGGTCTCTGATCCAGATGAAATTTCAGGGAAACATGGCATTGATGCTGTGGATAGCTGTTTTAATTGAGACTGTTTCACTGATTATTCTTTCTCCGTTACTAATAAAAGTTGTATCCGCAAAGGGAAGCTTATAAATCGGTGACAACTATATTACGGAGAGATAATGATTAAGGATGCCCCACCTCTACAAGACAACCTCGGAAGACTGGCAAATGTTTTACGGGCGATGAATGAAAGCATCGTCACACAGGAGCCGGGAGACGAAGAGATATCACATATTTTAAAGGAAGTGAAGCAGCTATATGAAATAGTACGTAACAGGCCCGAACGAAAAAGAATTATCAGTACCGGTGTTAAAGAGGCTTTAAGAATGGAAGGCGGCTGTATTCATTACAATGACATGATGAATTTCGGTCCGGTAGCCGGAAGAGCCAATCCGGTTGCCCCGCCGTTGCGCATTAAGTTCGATGGAGATAAGGTCATAGGGTTCGTCAATTTTTCCAGATCATATGAAGGCGGTCCCGGTATTGTTCATGGCGGATATGTTGCGGCAGTCTTTGATGATTTTCTTGGTTTGACACAATCTTTAACAGGAGATGGAGGTATGACCGGGACACTAACGATTAAATATCGAAGTCCCTGCCCTGTAAACACTGACCTTCGAATGAAAGGATGGGTCAACGGCATCAAAAGAAGAAAAATTTTCACAAAAGCTGAAATGTATTCCGGAGATCAACTTGTTGCAGAAGCAGAAGCGATATTTATCAGACTTCAGTAAACCCTAATGTTCCAATGCCAGGTCCATATATTTATCTGCAAACCGTTTCCCAAGCTCAAGCTAACCGGGTGTGTCAAAGTGTAAAAGGTCATCTTCCAGTGAGGAAATTGGGGACATAAAAAAATATTTAAAATAAACGGATGAATTTTCAGATGCCTGGCATAAACAGCACTTTTAAAATTTCAGGCGGAGAACAGTACAACATCGGTATCTGTTTACGGCCAGGCCGACAACAACAAAACCGACCGTAGCATTGAGTTAACCTTTGGCCATAGTAAAAAACATCTTAAGGACCTGAAGCAGTTGGTCTGGTCGATGTCGGTCAGTTCCGATCACGCATTTCCTTTGTTCCAGCAGGCTTACAGCGGCAATACCGCCGATGTCAGCACCTACGTCGAACAGTGGCACAATCTGATCGACCTGTTGGACCAACACGATTTCCTTTACGTGGGCGATTCAAAATTGATCTGCCACGAAAGCATTGCCCACATTCAAGATAACGACGGCTTTTTCCTGGCTCCGGCACCGATGTACGAATCTTACAAAATCGTATTCGAAAAAGCTCTGGACGATCATACCAGTGAATCCCTTATC
>JAUXBI010000112.1 GCA_030619435.1 Syntrophaceae bacterium | reverse complement strand
CCTCTGCAAAAGATGCACCCATCCGGCTTTCTGCCCTTAATATACTCCATCCTTCCTGGAGCCATTATGTTATCCATAAATGATGTCCTGTCCTTAGGGTCTGTCATGAAATAAGTATCACATTTATTTCATGACAGACCCTAATCATCCAGATATATAATCCTTCCAGTTATCTCTTTCCCGATATCCAGGATTCCCACGGAATTATGTTTCGCAAACCTCTGGTCTGTGGGCGAACCGGGATTGAACAGCAATATTCCATCCCTTACTTCATTCATGGCCCGGTGTGTATGACCATATACTATACATTCAACATTCTCAAACTCCCGCATTATCTTCTCTTCCAAACCAAATGGGGATCCCCAGCCATGTACTAAACCTATTCTTCGCCCTTCGATTTCCAATATCCATTTTTCGGGAAACACCTTTCTAACCGAATCATGGTCCATATTTCCACTGACAGCGTACACATCTACACCTTTGAAAGCATTGAGGATATCCAGCTCGACTATATCTCCCGCATGCAGGATTAAGTCAACGTCACGAAAATAATCCCCTACGATCTTTTCAAGTCTGTCGTTGGAAACATTAAGATGAGTGTCGGAAATAACGCCTATTTTCATAATCAACAATAGCGAATTTTCTATTATATCTATAATAAAAAGACAAGTGTTATTTTACAGTTTTTGGTTTGACATTTTACCGGTGTATAGCTAATATCTTCCTGAAATCTATTGTCGAGAGTTTGATAATGATTGAAAAAGCACTGAAAAATATAGCCGAAAGAATACTCGCTCTTGACGAAGCGTCGCTCAGCGGTCTGTGGGAAAAATATAAGGCCAGACTGGAAGATTTCGACACAACAGAGGAATGGGAAAAGGCGGCTATTATCTTTTTCATTATAAACTCGGTGAAGGTGAAGAACAACATCTTCAATAAAGAGATCATCAACCGCCAGAATAAAGCCTCTCAGAGCAAAAAAACATCTTCGGATACACCATCATACCTCAAGCGAATAAAATAATGGAAGAAAAAACAGCGATAAAAAGAATAGAAGAGCTTCAGTACCTGATAAACTATCACAACAAACGTTACTACCAGTCAGATGATCCGGAGATATCCGATTTTGAATACGATCACCTGATGCGTGAATTGGTTGCGCTTGAAAATCAGTACGCCGGGCATATTGATATAAACGCGTCGCCCACTCAGCGCGTCGGAGCCGCTCCTCTTGAAAAGTTCGACAGCATTCCTCACCTGTCCCCCATGTTGAGCCTTTCCAATGCCTTCTCTGAAGAGGAAATTGTATCATTCGACAAACGTGTCAAACGCCTTTTAGACACACAGGATGATGTATCCTACGTGGTTGAACCAAAGCTTGATGGAATAGGGGTTAACCTGCTGTATGAAAAGGGCATTCTCAAGTCCGGGTCAACAAGGGGGGATGGGGCCGTCGGAGAGGATATCACGCAGAATCTCAAAACCATACACGCGATACCTCTGAGAATGAAATCTGCCGGCACTTCGCCAATACCCGACCTGATCGAGATACGCGGAGAGGTTTACATAGGAACCGATGCCTTCAAAAGACTGAACAGGGAGAGAATAGCCGGCGGCGACAGCCCCTTCGCAAACCCCAGAAATGCCGCGGCCGGTTCGCTTCGCCAGCTTGATTCAAGAATAACAGCGAAAAGGCCTCTCGACATATTCTGCTATGCCATGGGATTCGCCGATCCTGATATATCAGGATTCCCGACACACTGGGATCTTTTGCAAGGCCTTGCAGACTGGGGATTTCCCGTAAATCGTCACATTCGGAGGGCGGATAACATAGAGGAATGCATCGCATACTACCGCGAAATGATCGTCAGACGTGAAACCCTTCCCTACGAGATAGATGGCACCGTTATCAAGATTGATTCGACGGATATCCGAGATCGTCTTGGCGCCGTTTCAAGAAGCCCCCGGTGGGCCATTGCCTGCAAGTTTGCGGCGACACAGGCCACAACAATCATTGAAGACATTGCCATTCAGGTCGGTAGAACAGGCGTCTTGACTCCCGTCGCACTGATGAAACCCGTTCGCATCGCGGGTGTGATGGTCAGTCGCGCGACCCTGCACAATCAGGATGAGATCGACCGGAAGAATATCCACATAGGGGACACTGTAATAGTGCAGAGGGCCGGCGATGTTATACCGGAAATAGTAAAAACGGTCGGTACTTCCGAACATGAGGATGAACGGTCCTTCCAAATCCCCGAGACCTGCCCGGTATGCGGTTCAGCGATAGTTCGTCTCGAAGGCGAGTCCGCGCACAGGTGCATCAACCTTGATTGCCCCGCACAGATCAAGGAAAATATCACGCATTTTGTCTCCAGAGGCGGCATGGATATAGATGGCCTGGGGGAAAAATTAATATCACAAATGTCTGAACGTGGAATCATTAGTGATCCCGCTGATCTCTACTACCTTACTGAAAACGACCTGACTGGTCTCGAGAGGATGGGCGGTCTATCCACCCGTAACCTGCTGTCATCATTAGAAAAATCTAAGACCCCTCCCCTGGAAAAATTCATATTCTCCCTGGGCATCAGACATACAGGCGAACATATCTCAAAGATACTGGCATGCAGGTTTGCGACACTGGATAACGTAATGAGTGCAAGCGAAGAAACCCTCTTATCTATAAAGGAGATCGGGCCTGAGATCGCCAGCAGTATCACAACATTCTTCCGGGAACCATCCAATCTTCAGACGATGGAAAAACTCAAAAAGGCAGGGATTAAACCGGTAGAAGGCCATGTGGCATCCGGGGGTCTTTTGGGAAAGACTTTCGTTCTTACAGGAACGCTTGAGAAATTTTCGAGAAACAGAGCAAAGGAACTTATTGAGTCTCTGGGAGGAAATGTTTCATCTTCTGTAACAAAGAACACTGATTATGTGGTTGCAGGCACATCCCCCGGTTCTAAACTGGATAAGGCCAGACGGTTAGAGGTACCTGTTATTGATGAAGAGAAATTTCTGGAAATTGCAGGGTGAGGAGTAAGAAGTGATGGAAAGCTACCGGGATTCAGATAAGTTGCAGGGTTCCCGCGAATCAACCACACGAAGAGTTCACGTTTTCATTACAGGAAGAGTCCAAGGGGTATTCTTCAGGGCGGAAACAAAAAAACAGGCGTTAGAATTAGGTCTCAAAGGCTGGGTGAGAAATTTATATGACAGGAGGGTCGAGGCCGTATTCGAAGGCAGCGAAAATAGTGTCGGAAAAATGATAGACTGGTGTAAAAAGGGGCCGGGTCCGGCCCATGTCAAAGGGGTGGAGAGTGTGGAAGAGCCACCTGTGAACAGATTTGAGAATTTCGAGATCAGGTATTAAGCCAGGATAGCAAGTCTGCGTAGAACCTGTTAACACGCAGCATTCACTCCCCTATAGTGTGGAAAGTCGCACAAGATAAGGGAAGTACTTTACTTACGAAAGGATGAAAATGGACGCTAAAAAGAGAGTAGAGTGGATTTACCGGACCAAAAATAATGAGCAACTCTCGGCGCGCTACGACGAATGGGCCAAAAACTACGAAAACGACCTGGAGGAGGCCTTTAACTGGATTGGACCGGAGCGTGTTACCGAGGTTTTTGCCGCTCATGTAGCCAAGGATGCCCACATACTCGATATCGGCGCCGGCACCGGCTTGGTCGGGATGCTTCTGGCGAAACGGGGATATAGCAACCTCACCGCGAACGATCTCTCTCAGGGAATGCTGGACGAAGCGCGCCGTAAGAACGTTTACCTCGAACTAAACGCGATGGTGCTGGGTGAGCCTCTGGACTATAAAGACGACACTTTCGACGCCGGGGTGAGCTGCGGCGTCTTCACCGTAGGGCATGCCCCGGCCTCATCTTTCGACGAGCTGGTGCGCATCATCCGTCCCGGCGGTCTGCTGATATTCAGCGTGCAACTGGTCGCCTACGAGACCACCGGCTTTAAGGAGAAGTTCGCCGAGCTTAGCGCCTCCGGCAAATGGGAAGGGGTCGCAGTGAGCGATAAATACCAGCCAATCCCCAAGGGCGAACCGGAAGTCTGGCACCGCATCTGGACATACCGCGTCCGCTAACTGTCAAACAGGGCAGTATCAGTTCCCAGTCGGCGTCAGGGAACTCGGCGAACCGTCCCCCGTTTGAGCTGCTTGTCAATCGGGGTAAAGTCCGAGTCGCTCACGAAGATGGCCCCGCTGAAAGCGAAGCGACAGGAAACTTTGAAAAATGCGTAGGCCTTGAAATGGAATTGAAGCTCCCCGCTCAAGGTATCTGCTATACCCGAGAACTCTATCGGGTGGGTCAATTTTGTGTTGCCGTTTGCCCTCCAGATGGGTCAATTTCAGGTTAACAAAACCACCCCCCGAGAAAGGGAAATGCTGCTATACCTCCCTTTTGATAATATAGATGCTGAGGCGGTCTATTACGTCTTCAGCCTCATCTCCTATCTTTTCGATGAACCTCGCGAAGTCGCGGAGATGCCTTTTGTGGCTCAATCTCAAGTTTTCGTTTCTGAAGATGCGCTTCTGAAGCCTGGTAGACACGATATCTCCTTCAGTTTCCCAGAATATGACCTTGTGCATATGATTGCATGCCTCATCTATCTCCCGGAAAAAGGCCTTGCAGGACAGGACGGTAGATTCAACAGCGTTCACGCCGGAGACAATCAGCTCTCTGAAGTCATCATAAAATTCGGGAAGGATATCCGGACGCTCTATGTCGAACCTCCATATGATAGACTTGTAGTGGTCAAGCAGGGCGTCCATATTTTCGAGAAGCTCCATTATGTCTCCGCGAGACTCAGGAACCAGTGTTTTTGTATATAGAAGGTGTTCAAGACTTCGACGCAGGGCGTCACCCCGATGTTCGAGATCGTTCATTTTGTCCCGTTTCTTTTCAAAGGCTTCGAGATTGCCTTCAAAATAGTTGTCAGTGGCCTCACGGAAGAGCACTCCCGCCTCACTGACGTTGTCAAGGAAATTGCCGAATTGCCGCTCTGTTTCCTCGTTCGTTTTAAGTATACTGAATTTCATGACTTTTTGGTCCTCTTTGGTTTGAGGGATTAAATATTATGAAGAAACCTGTCGCCTCGCTCGCATACCCACGGATCTTCGAATCACCAGGGAAAACTATCTCGTGAGAAATTCACGGGTATGAAATAGATTATGGATATAGGCAAACTTGTTTCTCAGAGTCTTGTTGAATAGCTTATCGCCTTTCTTTATCCTCCACGATGGAGATATCCCGGCGAGGGCCTCGTCCATCATCCATTTATGAATAAAAGTCTGCCCGTTAAGTTTTCCCAGAGCCCTTACCTGTTCTTCCGTGAGCCACTTTGCCTCCAGGGAACGGATACCAGCCTCCGTTATTTCCATCTTATAATACTCAGTTGATTCCATAATAAAGTTTAAGTCTTTATGTCTGAGGTTTGTGCTTTCTTTCAGGGCATTGTTGAATCGAAGGGCTGAGGAAAACTTGTTGCCAAACATCCCCTTGAGTTCATTTGTTGGTATGTCCTGATTCTCAATTCTTTCTATCGCTTCTGTGGAAACTATATACTCAACCGGTTTATATGTTTGCTGCTGAAACACGTTCTGAAATATGAAGAGCGAAATGAAACTTATTAAGGCGGCGAGGAGAGGCGTTATCACCCACCCGACGGAAATCCCACCCACGGTTTTCCATTTGATACTCTTTCCCCCCTTGAGGAGACCTATGCCGATAACCGCTCCGACGATGGCCTGTGAACTGGAGACAGGAACCAGGGGAATAGAGGGAAGGCCATGGTTTATCAGGAAACGTTCCAGACCCTGAGAGGAGAAGAGAAAAAGGACAATAGAATGAGCCCACACCGCCACAAATGCGGAAACGGGCGAGATTTTCATTATACTCGTTCCCACAGTCATCATGACACGCTT
>JAUXBI010000002.1 GCA_030619435.1 Syntrophaceae bacterium | reverse complement strand
TTCTAATCCCTTAAAAAACAGTCCGAAATCTGTAAAGTCTAATACTCCACGGGGCAGCTCATGATGCTATATTTCTACCCGATCGCGCCCGCCATGGAAAAGATTGGAAGATAAAGGGCTATTATCATCCCCCCCACAACTCCGCCCAAGAATACCAGCATTATGGGCTCAAGCAGTGCAGTCATTGCGTCAACCGCCGTGTCAACCTCGGCATCGTAAAAATCGGCGATCTTTTCCAGCATGGCATCCAGAGCGCCTGTGTTTTCACCGACTGATATCATGGAAACAACCATGGAGGGAAATACTCCTGATTCCGACAGGGGCTCCGCTATTGTCTTGCCCTCACTTATACTCTTCCTAGTGTTCATCAGGGTATTCTCAACGACTTTATTGCCCGCTGTTTTACTCACAATCTCGAGTCCGTCAAGTATCGGAACGCCACTGCTCATCATGGTGGCAAGGGTTCTTGAAAATTTTGCCACGGCAACCTTCTTGAGCAACATACCAAAGACGGGCAGCTTGAGTACCATGCGGTCTATCCGGAGTCTTCCACCTTCAGTCCTGTAATATTTTCTGAAGATGAAGACGGCGAAGACGATAAAACCTATCATGTATAATATATTGTTCTGGACAAAACGGCTCATATCTACGAGAAACTGTGTGGGACCCGGCAGCGCCGATCCCATACTTGAAAACAAATCGTCAAAGACGGGAACAACCTTATACAGGAGCAGAGTGACAACCGCTATGGCAATCACAAGAACGCTGATTGGATAGGTCATGGCGCCCTTTACCTTTCTTTTCAGATTCATTGCCTTTTCCATGTATGCGGACAGACGATTGAGGATTACATCCAGGATGCCGCCCGCCTCGCCGGCAGCGACCAGATTTATGAAGAGTTCATTGAACACATCCGGATGCTTTTTCAGGGCATCGGATAGAGAGCTTCCACCCTCGATATCCTCTTTTATCGATTTGATAATCTTTGCAAAGGTTTTGTTTTGTTCCTCCTCGCCCAACAGATCCAGACATTGTATAATGGGTAGCCCAGCATTGATCATGGTGGCAAACTGACGCGCGAATACCACTATGTCCTTCTCCTTGACCCTTTGTTGTAGAAAGGGGATGTTTTCGAAGAGATCCTTAGGTTTTTTCTTTATGCTCCCGGGCCTGATGCGCTGGCGACGCAACTGGATTCTCACAGCGCTTTCATCGGGGGCTTCCATTTCACCCTTTTTGATCTCGCCTTTTTTTGTCGTACCTTCCCACAGGTATACAGGCATATTTACCCCCTTTTCTCCTGAATTTTCAGGGAATTCCAATTACGAGTCATCTCATATAGAATAATGCCTCCAGATACAGATACATTCAAAGAATCGATGATAGTTGTTATCGGTATGGAGACCAGAAAATCGCATTTCTTTCTGACAAGCGGCCTTATTCCCTTTCCCTCACTTCCCATTACAAGACCCATGTGAGTGCTGTAGTCATGGGAATGCAGGCTCTTCCCGCGTGTGGCGTCGGCTCCGTATATCCAGAAGCCCTCTTCTTTCAGGTTGTCGATTGTTCTTGATATATTTACCACCATGACAATCGGGAGATGCATGGCCGCTCCCGCTGAAGCCTTGATTACAGCGGGTGTGATAGATGCAGCGCGATTTTCAGGGATAATAACACCAGACGCGCCAAAACAGAGAGCCGTTCTTATGAGCGAACCAAGATTCTGGGGATCCGTAATGCTGTCAAGGATGAGGATTAGAGCATTCTCCCGGGATTTACAATCGGTTAGAACATTATCTATGCTGGTATAGCGATATTCCTCATATATACAGATAACGCCCTGATGCTGTCTGGCGCCGGCGGTGACATTCAGGTATTCCCTGTCTCTGTAGACTACTGGTATCCCCCTCCGGGTCGCGATTTCCAGAATCTCCCGGATGCCGCTCTGCTTCCCGCCCTTGAGCAGGACAATCTTTTCTATTTTCCCGCCGTCTCTCAGAGCCTCTGCAACAGGGTGAACCCCATAGATTACCTGCATTGTACTTCCTCTGATCAGGGACATGGAGATTGAAACGGCAGGGCGTTGAGAGATATACGCCCCGATCTTTCTATCACGCGAGTCCCTTGGATATTTCCTCGCTAATCCTGTCAGCGACAGCCACGGGATCATCAGCCAGTCTTATTGGCCTGCCCACCACGATGTAATCCGCACCCATTGTGATGGCGTCCCTCGGAGTCAACACTCTTTTCTGGTCGTCGCCTGCCACCTTGCTGCCCAGCCTTATACCCGGGGTTACGATGATAAAGTCTTTCCCGCATGCCTCCCGTATCGGGATTACGTCCTGGGCGGACGCCACAACTCCGGAGACGCCTGCTTTTCTGGCTGACACTGCGAGTTTCAGGGCAAGCTCTCTGGTGGAACAGTTGAACCCCATCGCTTCAAGATTCGAATCATCCAGACTTGTAAGAACAGTTACCGCAAGTAGCATCGGAGGGACAATGCCCATGACTCTCGCAGTATTATTGACAGAATCGACAGCCCGTTCCATCATTTCGTTTCCACCAAGTGCGTGTATGTTGAGCATGGAAATACCCAGTTTTACCGCAGCCTCAGAGGCCATTGCGACGGTGTTCGGAATATCATGAAACTTCAGATCGAGGAAGACATTTTCACCCTTTTCTATTATCCTTGAGACGATAGAAGGGCCGAAGCGAGTAAATGCTTCCTTTCCTATCTTAAGCATTCCCACATGATCCTTCAGGAGATCGGCCCACCTTATGGCCTCATCCATATCTTCTCCCAGATCCAGGGCGAATATCAGTTTGCTTCGACTGTTTCTACTCAGTGCTTGCATCTTCGGTAACATCAGTGTTGCTCTCCGTAGTCTCAAGGATTTCAACGTCTGCTGACAGGGCATTGAGAATCTCAGGATGGGAGTATTGCACTTTCCCTTCCGCTATCTCCCTCAAAGCAGTAACGATTTCCCTATTGTCTTTTTTTACGCTGAGGGGCTTTGACCCCTTGAGTAGTTGTTTTACCCTTTGAGTAGTAAGCTGTGTCAGTGCAAATCTGTTTTTTGCTTTTTCCAAAGAATCCTCTACAGTAACTCTTGCCATGCGTTATATACCTCCGGTTATTCAATAAAAATCGTTTATCCTGGCTTGCAGACGGGGCCTTCTATTTCTTTCTGCTATATATATAGATCTCATTATATCGACAGAATCGCTCAGTATATCATTAAATATCACATAATCATACCGTTCATTTTCTTTTACCTCTTCCATAGCCCTGTCGAAGCGCATCTTTATCACAGCATCGGTTTCTGAACCGCGTTTTCTCAGTCTCTCCTTCAGAATTTCTACGGATGGAGGCATGATGAAGACAAACGCACCTTCGGGATACATTGACTTTACATTGCCGGCTCCTTTAATATCTATATCCAGGATTACGTCATGACCCTTTTCGGTCAGGTCCTCTATTTCCTTTTTTAACGTGCCGTAGAAATGACCGTAGATTTCTTCCCACTCTACAAACTCATTTTTACCTATCCTGTCCTTGAATTTCTTCATGGAGATAAAGTGGTAATCCCTCCCGTCTTTTTCGCCTTTCCGTGGGGGACGTGTAGTGCAAGATACGGAAAAATACAGGTCGGGGAATTCATCCAGAAGTCGCTTGCATATGGTGGTTTTGCCTGCGCCTGAAGGGGCGGAAATGACAATAAGAAGTCCCTGTGTCCTCGTATGTTTCATGATGTCCAAACCTTTATGGCTGCATTATCTTATTTCCTACTCTGGCTCAGAAACCTTAAACTACTCAACATTCTGCGCCTGTTCTCTCAGCTTTGCAAGCTCTGTCTTTATTTCTATTACATTACCGGATATCGTAAGGTCGTTGCTCTTGGATCCTATTGTGTTTATTTCCCTGTGCATTTCCTGAAACAGGAAATCCATTTTTCTGCCTATGGCGGCATCACTGTTCAGCATTTCACCAAACTGCTTCATGTGACTTTTAAGGCGTACGATTTCCTCGGTGATGTCGCTCTTTTCAGCCATTATTGCGACTTCCTGGATTAACCTTGATTCATCATACTCCATGCCGTCTGCCAGATCCCGGATTCTCTCCGAAAGTCTTTCCCGATAATCGTCAGTCACCTGTGGAATCCTTGACTCCAGCTTCTTTATGTAATCGCTGATTGTACCAATGCGCGCGACAAAATCCTCGTAGAGAAGTCTGCCTTCAGCCTCCTTCATATGTATCAGGGAATCAATTGAATCATCCAGCGCCTTGCGGATTGTATCCCAGGCTTCTTCAGGGTCAATTTCCACTTCGGAAATATAGATGCTGCCTTTTAGATTAACAAGTGTATTCAGTGTTATCTCATCGCTGAGGTTGAATTTCTCCTTCAGGTCTGTCATTAAAGAATAATAACTGCTGATGAGAGGAAGATTTGCCTCCAGATTATCTCCACCATTTGCACCCGGCTCTGAATCTATCCTGATGTTTATCTCAACTCTTCCCCTCGAAATCCGTTCCCCTGCTCTTTTCTTGATATCTACCTCCAGGGGGGCGAGAAAAACAGGTAACCGTATACTGCTTTCCAGATTTCTGTGGTTGAGAGATTTGATTTCGACAACCAGTTTTTTCCCCGCAAGAGTGCTGGATTCCGCTCTTCCATAACCTGTCATGCTTCTTATCATAGATTTTTCTCCTGAGTCAGACCGGACAACATGGTATCCTGTTCCTGACGCGCTTGTCCCGACGAGTCGGGATTAGATGCTTTTTTGTGCCCTTTTTCCGGTTAGTTGCGCGACATACCTCTCTCTTATGTTGTTGAACATCATGATCATGCTTTTGTCTGAATAATCAGGGTATGTCCACTCGAGGCTCCGAAAGGTATGCTTTATGAAAATGAGTGTCAGATCGGCATATATACCGTCCCTGATATAGGGGCGGTGAGTATAGGCCTTTCCCGTGGCAAGAATCAGATGGGCACCGGATATATATCCCGGGTCTATATTGACAATCCTGTTACCATCTTTCATAAATTTTTCTTCCACTTTATTTGTGAACAGTTTTATGCCAGGAAGCGTATCCGGCGACACAAGATTCTCAAAAGATATGAAACGCCTGACAAGAGAATGCCCTGATTCTTTTGCATAGTAATCGGTGTATTCAAAAGGCACAAGCGCACTTATATAATCGAGCCCTCCAAATTCTTTCGACAGGCTCGTTATGGTTTTGTTCAGTATGTCTCTGTTTCCGGAAAATACGCTGGATATTAATTTCACCGGTTCAGGAAAGGTTGGCCTGCTCATAGCATTTTTTCAATTCATCCTGATAGACTGGCGCCGTACCCACCTTGCCGACCGCTATGCCGGCTGCATGATTGGCCAGGACAGAGGCCTCTTTCAATGTTGCTCCCGCCGCAATGCAAAGAGCAAAGACCCCTATCACCGTATCTCCGGCACCTGTTACATCGAAGACATCCCTGGCAACAGTGGGAATATGAGTGACGCTGCCGTCATTTTCAAAGAGGTTCATTCCCTCTTCGCCCCTGGTTACCAGGAGAGCTCCGAAATCGAATTTTCTGATAAGTGCCCTGCCGCCCTTTGTAATATCATCACTGTTCTCAAGTTCCATGTCGAGCGCGCGTTCCATCTCCTGGTGGTTGGGCGTTATTAAGTCACACCCGCGGTAAAGGGAAAAATCACTCTGTTTGGGATCGATGCACAGAATTATTCCTCTTTCCGAGGTTATTTCCCTTATTCCCTTGATAAGCTTTTCCGAAAAAACTCCCTTGTTGTAGTCCGAGATAACCACGGCTCCCAGATCATCCTTCATCGATTTTATGTATTCTATTATCCTTCGAAGACTATCCTTGGAAACCGGGCTTTTGTCTTCTTTATCAAATCTTACCACCTGCTGGCTGTGCGCAACGATCCTCGTTTTTACTATGGTAGGACGTTCATGTTCCACGATGATGCCGGTTGTATCAATGTTCATCTCTTGCAACTTGCCTATAAGCCAGCGGCCCATATCGTCCGATCCGACAATGCCGGAGACCGCAACTTTTCCTCCCACAGAAAACACGTTGTTCAACACATTGGCACAACCACCCAGGAGGAGACTCTCAGATGTGACCTTGACCACTGGTACCGGAGCTTCTGGTGAAATACGTGATACCTTTCCCCAGATAAACTGGTCGACCATAATATCTCCGACTATCAGCACCTTCGAACTGTGGAAACGGCTGATAATATCGAGTGCTCTCTTTCTGTCTATAATATTCTCCATTATACAATGCCTTTCAATATCACAGATGGCAAAATGATCATTCCGTTCAGATCCTGTGCATGTCCCCATGTGCGAGCATGGCCAGCATGCTATTATTATAGAGCTTTTTTGTCAATCCTTTTTCTCAAAACCCTTGACTAAACATGGAAAAGGATATAGTTAGGGTTGTTTTACGTTTAAGGGGTTGTCTGATGGATGAGAAGAGTGAGTTGTTGAGGAAAAGGAAGGAAAAGATAGACTCGCTGAGGTCATTGGGGGTTGATCTGTATCCGAACGATGTGAGAGTGACCGCCACCACTAAATCTGTTATCGACCGGTTTGGCGATATGGATAATGAGGCGCTTGAAGGGGTTGAAGAAAAGTTTGCACTGGCTGGAAGGCTTATGGCAATACGAAACTTCGGAAAGGCTGCATTCGTAAGCATCCAGGATAGAGATGGGAGGATACAGGGATACATAGCAAGGGATAAAGTCGGCAAAGATATATACCCCATCTTCAAGAAATTTGATGTGGGAGATATAGTTTTCATTTCAGGAGGTCTCCTTAAAACAAGAACCGGCGAACTGACCGTTGACGCCGATGAGATACGGCTCCTGTCAAAGTCTGTAAGGCCATTGCCGGAGAAATGGCACGGCCTCACCGATGTCGAAGCCAGGTACAGACAGAGACATCTTGATCTTATAATGAACCCCGCCGTCAAGGAAGTTTTTTATACGAGAAGCAGGATCATAAAACTTATTCGCGATTTTATGCAGGAAAGGGATTTCCTTGAAGTGGAAACTCCCATGATGCAGCCCATGGCCGGGGGCGCGGTTGCGCGACCATTTAAGACATATCACAATACCCTGGATATGGATCTCTACCTGAGGATAGCGCCGGAGCTTTATTTGAAGCGCCTTATTGTTGGAGGACTTGAAAGGGTTTTTGAGATAAACAGAAATTTCAGGAATGAGGGCATATCAACCTTTCACAACCCGGAATTTACCATGATGGAGTTCTATCAGGCCTACGCTACTTATGAAGAGCTGATAATTATGACGGAGGAAATGATCACATTCGTTGCCATGGAGATCTTCGGTTCTCTTAAATTTTATTATCAGGACACCGAGATTGATCTTCGCCGTCCTTGGCAGCGCATGACAGTGAAAGAAGCTATCCTGAAGTATTCAGATGCTACTACGGATATCCTGAAAGACAGGGCAAAGACCGCCCAATACGCGATAAATATAGGCATTCCAGTTGAAGATGATGACCCGTTGGGAAAAATTATAGTGGCTATATTCGAGGAAGTGGCAGAAAACAAGCTCATTCAGCCTACATTTGTCACAAGCTATCCCGTAGAGGTATCACCCCTTTCGAGAAAAAGCGCCGATAACAGCGGATTTACCGATCGTTTCGAGCTTTATATTTATGGCAGGGAGATTGCCAACGCTTTTTCAGAGCTCAATGATCCCGAGGATCAGAGAAACAGGTTTGCTATGCAGTTGAAGGAAAGAGAAGCGGGAGACAAGGAGGCCCATGAAATGGACGAAGATTACATCGGCGCTCTGGAATACAGCATGCCCCCAACCGCAGGCGAAGGGATAGGGATAGACCGGCTTGTGATGCTCTTCACCGATTCACCATCCATACGAGACGTGATATTATTTCCGCACATGAGAGCAAAGATGAAAGCAACTACTCAGGATACTTAGGCTGTGGGCTGAATTGCAGGTTGCAAAGAACTAACAGTAGTCATGTTACAGGTTTCTAAAATATGTCGTATGAACTCTTCATAGGCCTGCGTTATCTCAGGGCAAAAAGAAAACAAACTTTCATATCAGCCAATACGTTCATATCGGTGGCAGGTATCTTCCTTGGAGTTGCCGCGCTCATCATTGTGATGTCTGTTATGAACGGTTTTGAAATCGTGCTCCGTGATAAGATACTGGGAATAAACTCTCACATTGTCCTCATGGAATACACCGGTGGAATGGAAGACCATGAAGGGATCATGAAAAAGATCGAATTGGTTGACGGTGTTGTAGCCTCCACTCCGTTTATATATGGTCAGGCCATGCTGAAGAACAGTGGACGGGTGACAGGTGTGGTCCTGCGCGGCATGTCAACCGAAACGTCTGCCGATGTTATAAATCTTGGAAAGATGCAGGATGGAGATATCGATTATCTCTCCGGCAGGGGAAACAAGACAGGCCTGCCCGGAGTTGTCATAGGAAAGGAGCTGGCACAAAATCTGGTCCTTTTGCTTTTTGATACGGTAGAAATACTGCTTCCCATGGGAATTCCAACTCCTATGGGGATTGTCCCCAAGATCAAGAAGTTCAGCGTAGTGGGGATTTTTGATTCAGGTTCATATGAGTATGATTCATCACTGGTTTTTATGTCGCTTGAGAACTGTAAGAAGTTTCTTGATATGAAGAATACGGTTACAGGGCTCGAAATAAAGGTGGACGACATCTACGGGGCAAACAGGATTGCAAAAGCTATTCAAGAAAAGCTTGGATATCCTTACTGGGCAAGAAGCTGGATGGAAATGAACAAGAACCTTTTCTCGGCGCTCAAGCTTGAAAAGAGAGTTATGTTTATCATCCTCAGCCTGATTGTGATTGTTGCCGCTTTCAATATAATAACCACACTGATTATGACGGTTATGGAAAAGGCCAGGGATATAGCCATACTGAAATCAATGGGTACCACGGCAAGAAGCATCATGAAAATATTCATGATAGAAGGGGTTGTTATAGGAGCAATCGGAACCATCCTGGGCTGTATTGCAGGGCTTACTGTTGCACTGAATCTGGAATGGATAAGCCGGTCGGTGGAAGACCTCTTCAGCTTCAAGATACTCCCGAAGGGTGTCTATTACCTGAACGAGATCCCCTCTCAGGTAAATTACGGAGATGTCGCGGTTATAGTCATTGCGGCAATGCTTATAAGCTTTCTGGCGTCAATATATCCATCGTGGAGGGCCTCAAAACTGGATCCTGCCGAGGCGCTGAGGTATGAATAGAAAGCAGGTGGCGTGAGATGATAGAAATCCAGCAGCTGACCAAAACCTTCATAAAAAATGGAACCCGGATTGAGGTATTGAAAGGCATTGATTGCAGTATTGCAAGGGGGGAATCTCTGGCGATTCTGGGTGCATCCGGTACCGGTAAGACCACATTCCTTCAGATACTCGGAGCGCTTGATCATCCGACCTCCGGCCACGTGCTCTTTGATGGCGCGGATATCTTCGAATGGAATGAGCCCAGCCGTGCTGAGTTCAGAAATAAGAGGATAGGCTTTGTTTTTCAGTCTTACCATCTGCTCCCCGAATTCACAGCCCTGGAAAACACCATCATGCCTGCCCTGATAAACGGAGTGTCGAGAAAAGATGCCTGCAAGAGGGGGGGGATTGTCTTGACGGATGTTGGGCTTGGTGATAGGTTGACCCACAAACCGGGTGAACTCTCCGGAGGCGAGCAGCAAAGGGTTGCCATAGCGAGGGCTATAGTGATGAATCCGGATGTAATTCTGGCTGATGAACCTACAGGAAACCTCGACGTGAAAACTGGAGGCAGGATACAGAACCTGCTTTTAGACATTGGCAGGGCAGAGAACACTACTCTCATTGTGGTCACTCACAACAAATTACTTGCAGATGGCATGTCTCGCACTATCGATTTAAAGGATGGAAAAGCTTATGATATTTAGACGTAGAGAGTACCTCTTTGTCATAGCAATATTACTTGTATTTCTCCCCGTGAGTGTTTTTTCCGCTACGCACTCCTCCGTTGGAAAGGAAAGCATCAAGAAAGTTGCCATTTTCCCCTTCGAGATACACAGCAGTGAAAATGTTCTTTTACTACAAGATCAAATAACCAACCGACTGACGACGGAACTGATGAAATCCGGACATATAGAGATTATCAAAAAGGAGGCTCTTAAAGGACTGATTGAAGGAAAGAAGTTAGATGACCGACTGGCTGTTGCTGTTGGAGAAAATACGGCCGCCGATTTTGTAGTTGTGGGGAGTCTCACAAAACTGGGTGACATGTTGAGTACTGATGTTGGAGTGATAAACGTCAAAAGCGGGCATCGCTGGAATATCTTCGCTCAGGGCAATAACATGGATGACCTGGCCTCGCGGTTGAAGAATGATATCCTTCTGAAGATACTTAGCGGACAAAGGATCGTGGAGATAAAGTTCGCGGGAAATCTCAGGATCGAAGATGATGCCATATATAATGTCCTGAAAAGCACAAAGGGTAAACTTCTCTCAAGGCAGAAACTTTCATCCGACATAAAATCCATATACAAAATGGGTTACTTTAAAGACGTAGCAGCTAAGGTTACAACTACGCGTGAGGGAAAGGTTATAAGTTTCATACTGGAAGAAATGCCTCTGATAACGAGCGTAGATATTGAGGGAAATGACGATATAGAGAAAGCTGATATAGAAGGGGTGATCTCCGTTAAAGAAAAGCAGCTGCTCAATCTGAACAGATTGAAGTCGGATATTGAGAGTATAAAAACCCTCTACAAAAATGAAGGGTATCTTAACGCTGAGGTCAAATACAGCACAGATGAAAACAAAAAGGGTGTTCGGCTGATATTTAATATAATTGAGAACAAAGAACTCTATGTAAAGAAGATTACCTTTGAGGGAAACAGAGCGTATACGGGCGAAGAACTGAGTGACATGATGGAAACCTCGGAGTGGAGCATATTCCATTTTGTCACCGATGCCGGGGTGTTCAATGAGGACAAGTTAAAACAGGACGCCAACAGGCTGACGGTTTTTTACCTGAACAACGGGTATATCAATGCCAAAATCGGTGAACCTGAGATCACCCATGACAGGGAATGGATATACGTCAAGATACCTATAATCGAAGGAAATCAATTCAGGATTGGTAATGTGAAAATTACGGGCGATACTCTTACCATTCCCCAGTCTGAACTGATACTGCAGCTTCAGATTACTGAAAAAGATTATTTTGACAGAGAAGCCATAATAAAAGACATTGATATGCTGACAGATGCTTGCAGCAAAGAGGGCTATGCCTATGCCAATATTATTCCGCGAACAGTACCCAGGGATGATGAACAGAAAATTGACATAACTTACAATATAGATAAGGGTGATCTTGTATATATCAACACTATCTCCATAACGGGTAACACCATAACGAGGGACAAGGTAATACGCAGACAGCTTGCTGTTGTGGAAAAAGACCTCTATGACAGCAGCAAGCTCAAAACAAGCTATATGAAACTGAACAGGCTCAGATATTTTGAAGAGGTAAATTTCCAAACGGGAAAGGGAACCGATGAAAGTCTCATGGATATCGATGTCCACATCAAGGAAAGATCTACTGGCATGTTCAGTATAGGCGCCGGATACAGCGCCATAGACAATCTGGTTTTCATGACCCAGATATCCGAGCAAAACCTCTTTGGCCGGGGCCAGACCCTGGGTCTTAGCGCCTATTTTGGATCAACAAAAACGAGCTACGAACTGTCTTTCGTGGAACCCTGGCTGTTTGATATACCCCTATGGAGCAAGTTCGAAATATGGAATATGGAACGGGATTATGACTCATATGATGTACACACAAAAGGTTTCGGCACGACTCTGGGTTACCCCCTTTTTGAATATGTAATAGGCTATGTAGGCTACAGGTTGACAATCGATGACATCGCAAATATAGAAAGCACAGCGTCGCAATATATCAAGGACCAGGAAGGGGAAACCACCTCGAGCGGTGTCACACTGTCGCTCTCACGAGACACAACGGATGATATGATGTTTCCCTCAAAAGGTTCCAAAAACAGAGTTTCCGTGGAAGTAGTGGGGACAATCTTTCAGGGAGATGTCGGTTTTGCGAAATATATCGCTGATTCCAAGTGGTTTTTCCCCATGCCGCTGGATACTGTATTTGGCATCCGTGGAAGGCTTGGTTACATGCAGGGGCTTGAGGGAAAGGAGATTCCTATCTTCGAACGTTTCTATCTGGGTGGAATAAATTCCCTCAGAGGGCTAAGAGAGATAGGACCGGTAGATTCAGCGGGCGATTGCATAGGCGGCGAGACCATGCTGAATTTCAACGCGGAAGTTGTCTTTCCCCTTCTCAAAGATGCCGGCATAAAGGGAGTTGTGTTCTTTGATACGGGCAATGCATGGAACAGCGGTTATTATCTGGATGACATGAGGCAGACGGTGGGAGCGGGGGTGCGCTGGTATTCTCCGATCGGTCCGTTGAGACTGGAATGGGGATATGTTCTTGACAGAAAAGAGGGCGAGTCTCCAAGCAGGTGGGAGTTTACTATAGGTATGTTTATGTAGGCTCCATCGTCAAAATTGATGGATCCGTAAAATTACAATGTAATAAATCACAATAGGGGGTTTTTGTTCATGAAAAAGGTTATAAGTTTTTTAGTAGTTGTTTCTTTTATATTCGTAGGTGTCTGTTCTGCCGGGGCGGGGAAAATAGGATTTATCAATATAAAAAATATCATTGCTACCTCGGATGCCGGAAAAGCTGCAACCCTGGATCTGAAAAAGTTTGTCGAAAAGAAAAAAGTACAGATACAGGAGAAGGAAGGTGTCCTTGAAAAGATGAAGACTGATCTGGAAAAGCAACGGCCGGTGTTGACGGAAAGCGCTTACAAGGAAAAAGAGCTTGCCTACCAGAAAGCATACAGGGATTACAAGAGATTCATCGAAGATGCCAATGAAGAGATGAGATCAAGAGATCAAAAACTTTCCCAGAAACTGATTCCCGAGGTATTCAAGATTGCGAACAGCATTGGCAAAAAGGGAGGGTATGCGTGCATAATGGACGTGAGCACCAATGGCCTTGTCTTTTATTCCCCGGCGAACAATATAACGACAGAAGTGATAAAACAATATAACAGGGAATATAAATCCAAAAAGTGACAGCTTTGTAAATCCCGACTCATCGGGACTGCGTACCTTGAGTTTGTCCCGACATGTTGAGATTACTTTGCCATCTAATCTTGACTTTTTGCGAGTGCATCAAAAAGTAGATATCAGGGTTCAAATGACAGTCAGAAAACAGCTGAAAGAGATTGCGGAACATGTGGGCGGCACGGTGGTGGGGAATGCCGATGTAGTGGTCTGCAATGTGCGGGGCATAGAGGAGGCGGTTGAAGGGGATCTTACCTTCATCTCAAATCCAAAATACAGGGACAGGCTCGAAGAAACCCGTGCGTCGGCAATTCTTGTTTCACCCGGGATTACAAGCCCCGATAAAAATCTGATTGTTACGGAAGATCCTTACACCGCCATGGCCATGGCCCTCACTCTTATCTACCCGGGTGAACCTGTTACTGCGGGGATAAGTGGTGATGCTTTTATTGAAGCGGATGCTGAAGTCGGAGAAGATGTTGCCATCTATCCCGGTGTGTACATCGGCAAGAGGGCCCGCATAGGAAGAAGATCTGTACTTTACCCCGGTGTCTTTGTGGGCAATGACGCAATTGTGGGGGCAGACTCCATATTATACCCGAATGTCGTAGTATACAAGGGATGCAGGATCGGGAAAAGGGTGACCCTTCACGCGGGAGTCATTGTAGGGGCGGATGGATTCGGTTTCGCGAATCCGGGAGCGGACAACCGCAAGGTGCTTCAGGTGGGAATAGTGCAGATAGATGATGATGTGGAGGTTGGGGCGAATACCACCATAGATCGAGGAACGCTGGGAAAAACTTGGATAAAAAGAGGTGTCAAAATTGATAACCTGGTCCAGATTGCTCACAATGTAGTTATTGGTGAAAATTCTATTATTGTTGCCCAGGTCGGCATTTCCGGCAGCACAAAATTGGGTGAGAGTGTAATACTGGGAGGACAGGTTGGACTTGTCGGACACATCAACATAGGAGACAACGTCATGATCGGGGCCCAGTCGGGTGTCCATGAAGATGTTCTGCCAGATCAGATAATGTCCGGAACACCACACATGCCACATCGCAACTGGCTCCGAACGCAGGCATGTTTACCGAAACTGCCGGAGATGAGAAGGATGATAAATTCCCTGTTAAAAAGAATAGAAAGATTGGAAGAAAAAGCAGAAAAATAAGCGATAAATTCGTGTAAAAATAGCATTCATCCAGAGAGGTAGTAAGAAATATGAGTGTTCACCCCACAGCCATCATATCGCCCGAAGCGACTGTCGGAGAGAATGTTGAGATAGGGCCTTACAGTGTTATCGGTCCGGATGTAGAGATAGGAAAGAACACTGTAGTGGGTCCGCACGCAGTCATAGAAGGCCCCACAAAAATAGGCAGCAACTGCCGCATATTCCAGTTTGCAGCCATCGGTGCGCCTCCCCAGGATCTGAAGTTCGAAGGGGAAAAATGTCCCGTTATTATTGGTGACAATAATACGATAAGGGAGTTTGTCACCATACACAGAGCAACATCTTCCGATATAGGCATGACATTTATCGGGAACAATAACCTCCTGATGGCATATTGCCATGTGGCCCATAACTGCAAACTGGGCAACAATATCGTCATGGCAAATGCCGCCAACCTGGCTGGTCATATACATGTTGAAGATTACGCCATAATAGGCGGCCTGTCAGGTGCCCATCAATTTACGCGCATAGGATGCCATTCAATGATCAGCGGCACATCCGCGGTCAACAAGGATGTTCCTCCATACGTTACAGTCGCAGGCAATAATGCAAGGCTGTACGGTCTTAATCTCATCGGCCTGAAAAGGCGGGGGTTTTCGGAGGAAACTGTGGGAAATCTGAAGAAGGCTTACAGGATAGTCTTCAGATCATCCCTTCTGTTGTCTGAAGCTGCGAAAAAGATAAGGGAGGAAATTAAGGATTCACCCGAGGTGGATCACTTTATAGAATTCATCGAAAAATCTGAAAGGGGAGTATGCCGGTAAAGAATAAGGTGCCGGGGCTCAAAAGTTTTTTCAGAATCCGACACTGAATCTTAACCCCCGAGAATTGTTACCTTACACTTAATAGTAATTATATGGCAGAGACTTTACCCTCTGCTGTCTTTTGTCTTTCATCTTTTATCTCACGTCTCGTGCCATAAGTAATTCTGTTAAGTTATGAGGATTTTCGTTCAAGATCAAGGCATGCGAAAAAAATAACCACAGGCATATAGTTGATATTTCGAGGATTATTTTTTGAGTATAACGCAGAGGTTGGGCGAAAAGACCATTAATCAACAGAATTATGAGTAATCCCGGGATTATGCAACCAAAAAACCTTGATATAATGATTGTTGCCGGTGAGGCATCGGGCGACCTGCATGGGGCAAATCTTGTCAGGGCGATGCATGACATCAATCCTGGCCTGTGTTTCTACGGGGTGGGAGGGGAAAGAATGAAAGAAGCCGGCGTTTCTCTTATCGCCCATTCGTCAGAAATGGCCGTTATGGGAATTATCGAGGTATTACCCAGGCTGGGTTTTATACTGAAAGTCAAACGCGATCTTAAAAAATCGCTGCGGCAATCCAAGCCGGCGATCCTGATCCTTATAGACTATCCGGGTTTCAATCTGCCTATGGCTAAATTTGCCAAAGAGAACGGGATTAAGGTTTTTTACTATATAAGTCCCAAGGTATGGGCGTGGAAGAAAAAAAGGATATACGCTTTGGAGAGATATGTAGACCGAATGGCGCTTATACTTCCATTTGAAGAACAGGTCTATGAAAAGGTAAATCTGGATGCCCGTTTTGTTGGTAATCCGCTCTTGGATACGGTAAAGAGACAGTACACGCGGGGGGAGGCGCTCAAAAAGTTCGGATTGAAAGAGGGTCTGACAACCATTGCGCTTCTGCCGGGGAGCAGAAAGAGCGAAGTTACAAGACTCCTGCCTGAAATGCTTGGAATGGCAAAAATCCTGAAGGACAGGATACCGACCATCCAGTTTGTTCTCCCACTTGCAGATACACTTTCGTCCGATTTTGTGCGTGGACTGGCCGACCGATACGGGGTTGATTTCAGGATTGTAGAGGGGAATGTGTATGATGTCGTTGGCCTGTCCGATATTGCCGTCGTAGCTTCAGGGACAGCCACACTGGAGACAGCGCTTCTCGGTGTACCGATGATTATCGTCTACAGAGTTTCACCGCTGACATACCTTATAGGCCGGGCAGTTGTTAATATTGATCATATAGGGCTTGTCAACATAATAGCAGAAAAAACAATAGTCCCCGAACTTATACAGGGAGACGCTAGTCCCGAAAAGATGGCAGATGAGGTGTACAATATCCATACCAGTGCGCCCAGGATGGATGAAATGAAAAGGAATCTGTCTTGTGTGAGCGAAATGCTAGGCGGCTCAGGTGCCTCTGTAAGAGCGGCCGGGTTAGCGTACGAACTTGTCACAAGTAGTGGCCAAATATGTTGAAACTGAACGATGTTGCATCCAGAATATTGCGTGATGACAGGAGACTGTTGCGGTATTCTCCGCTTTTCCTGGCTTCTTTTATGTACCGCGGTGCGGTGACTCTTCGTAATCATTTCTATGATGCAGGCATATTCCATGCGCGGAGGATGAAATGCAGGGTTATCAGCGTGGGGAATATAATTGTTGGAGGCACCGGGAAAACCCCCACGGTAATTATGCTGGCTGGTATGCTTAAGGAACATGGATACAGACCAGCTATACTGAGCAGGGGTTATGGGGGCAAAAGGGAAGGACGCACAGGTGTGGTGTCGGACGGTCATGACATACTGATGGGAACGGACGAGGCGGGCGATGAGCCTGTGCTGATCGCGAATAGCCTGAAAGGTGTTCCCGTCATTATCGGGAAGGAAAGATCCCTTGCCGGAAAACTGGCTGTTGAACGTTTCGGCACTGATGTGCTTATACTCGATGATGCGTTCCAGCACCGTCGTCTGTCAAGGGATATCGATATTGTTCTGCTGGACAGCGAAAAACCGTTCGGAAACGGGTTTATGCTTCCGAGAGGAGGCCTGCGTGAACCGGAAAAGGGCCTGCAGAGGGCCGATGCGATAATATTTACATCTACGGAGGGAAGCGCGGATCCGGCAGCGGACAATATGCCCGCAGTTGAAATCCCTCAAGTCCCAACCTTCAGGGGTTATCGAAGAGCAAGGGGTCTCGCTAGAGGCGAAGGGAAAGATGCCCTCCCTCTTGAATATCTCAAAGGGAAAAGGATATGTGCGTTTTCAGGCATAGCTGAACCCGACAGTTTCAGAAAAATACTGGGACCTCTCTGTGGAGAGATTACTGTGTTTATACCGTTTCCGGATCATCATGTGTACACCGGAAAAGACATTGAACATATCCGGGAAGTCTGTCGCGAGTCCCGCGCGGAGCTTATGCTGACCACGGAAAAAGACGGCATTAAATTGATTGAGGCCTCCGATTTCTTCCGGGAGATTTACCGGCTGAAAATGGAAATGGAGATAATACCCTCCAGCCTGAACTTCGAAGAATATATTCTTACACGGTTAGAGACATGAAAGAAGAAACACGGACAACAAGAATAGTCTTCATGATATTCAGGGCCATTCCCCTTAGAATAAGGAGAATCCTGTTCAAAACCCTGATGATTCTGTTTTACCAGTTTTCCGAGAAAAACAGATTAATCGTTCTGCATAATCTCAAGCGCGCATTCCCGGAAAAGGATATATCTGAAGTGACGGAAATTGCCAGAGATTGTTATAAAAATCTGGGAATAGTTGCCGCCGAATTTTTCGATATTCTTTCCATAACAAGGGATAATATATCCAACTGGCTGGAAGTTGAGGGCTTGGAAAACTATCTGAAAGCCCACGAAAAAAATAAGGGGATCCTCTCCTTTACCGGGCACTTCGGAAACTGGGAAATCGGGGCAGCAGCCTTTGCCTTTCTTTGCAACCCGGTAAATATTGTATACCGGACACTGGATAATCCTGTCATCGGAAACATTGTTGACAGGGTAAGGAGTCATACGGGTAACAAGCTTCTCCCCAAGGGAGGCGCTGCCAGGAGAATAATCAGGCTGCTTGGAAAGAATGAGAATATAGGCATTCTGATAGACCAGAATGTTTCATGGCGGGAAGGCGTATTCGTGGATTTCTTCGGAAGACCGGCATCAACCACCAAAGGGCTTGCCGCTCTTGCGCTCCAGACAGGAGCGCCTGTTCTGCCGAGTTTTATATCCAGAATGAAAGACGGGAAATATAAGCTTGTTATAGGGCCAGAAGTCGATATTTCAAGAACCGGCGATTATGACAGAGATATCCTTGAAAACACTCAACGGTTTACGAATATTGTTGAAGACAACGTGAGAAGATATCCCGGACAGTGGTTCTGGCTTCACCAGCGGTGGAAAACCAATATTTTTTATTTTTTTTAGTTCTGTTGTTTTGATTAATTTAATATGCTGTTTGTAAGAAAAACG